>JAICIW010000375.1 GCA_025928735.1 Rhodanobacteraceae bacterium
CCTGCGACCATAGAGTGGGAATGAGTGCCGCGGCGCGGCACGTCGAGGAAACCGGAGCTGTCTATCGTCGGCGGTGAAAATTCGCCGCCCAAGCCAGCCATCAACTCCTGCGCACGGCCCTGATCCTGCCGCTGTTTCCGCCCCCGCAAAACAGTTGGTCGCGGCCGTCGGATTCCAGCCCCGAAACGCCTGTCCCGGGCGGCATGTCCAACTGTTCCAGGACTTCGCCGGTTGCGGGGTCGATCCTTCGCAAATCGCTTTCCTCGCCTTCCCATGTGCCGTGCCAGAGTTGGCCGTCCACCCAGGTGACGCCGGTGACGAAGCGCTTCGATTCGATGGTGCGGACCACCTTGCCGGTGTCAGGATCGATCTGGTGGATGCTGCGCCCGCGGTAGTCGCCCACCCACAGGCTGCCTTCCGCCCATGCGAGCCCGGAGTCGCCGCCGCCGGCGGGCGCGGGAATCGTCGCCAGCACGCGTCCGGATTGGGGATCGATTTTCTGGATGCGATCCTCGGCGATCTGGAACAGATGCTTGCCATCGAAAGCGGTGCCGGCGTGCGCAGCGACGTCGATGGAGCGTTGCGGCTTTCCGGTGGTGGGGTCCAGCGCGTTCAATTTGTCGCCGGAGGCGAACCAGATGCGCTCGCCATCGAAGGTCAGGCCGTGCACTTTTTCGACGCCGGCGAACGGACCGTACTCGCGCACGATTTCAGCCGTTGATCGTTTCATGGCGCACCTCGTTGGCTTGGAGGTTGCCATCCTAATCGCCGGGCAACGGGGCAGGGAGCAACAATGCTGTCGTGAGTCCAGGTACCGGCGACGACAGCCAGCGACGCGCGCGGCCGCGCCCCAGCGGCTGTACCTTGCCCGATGCCGCCAGCGCGTCGAGCGCGCGTTGCACGTTGCGCTGGCTCATCGCCAGTGCCAGCGCGAGTGCCGAGCTGGACCAGGCCTCGCCGTCGGACAGCATCGCCAGCACTGCAGCGTGCTTTTCCTCGAACGGTTGCGCCAGCACCACGACCTCGCGCGAAGACGTTGGCGCAAGCTCGAAGCCATTCGGCGTCGCGCGGATTTCAGCGAGTCCCCTGACGGCCTTCCGCAGCCGCCCGATTTCCACCCGCAGCCGCGCGCGGTGCGTTTGGTCGGCGTAACGCGTGCGAAAGGCGGTCGAGATCAAATCGTCGCGCGGCACTTCGCCCGGCCACGCCGCGGCCAGGAGTTGCGCAAGCGCAACCAGCACCGGACGCGAAGCCAGTGAAATGGTTTTGTCCGCGCCAAGCACGCGATAGCGGCAGGCGTCCACGACCAATGCATCGGATGCCAGCAACGCCTCGACCTGTTCCAGCGTGAGCGGCCACTCGCCATTATGGGCGATTCGCCGCGCTGCGGGTGCATCGAGCGCCTGCGCCAGGGTTTGGACTTCCGCCGCCAGTGCAGGCACGTCTGCCTGCCGGGCGGCATCGCTGGCGCGCCCGAGCGCTGCGCGCGCCGCGGTGGCCTTGAGGCGCCGCATTGCGATGCCGGCGACACTCAACGCGTGAATGGCGCGCAGTGCAGGCGGCAACGATGAAGGTTCAGATTGCGCCAACGCCTGCGCAGCTTCGTCGAGCCGTCCAATCAGCAGCAGGCGCCGGATCGCGAGGTAACGCGCATGCGCAGCATTGATCCGGTCGCCATGCGCTTCCAGCGTGGCGCGCGCCGCGTCCAGTCTCCGTTGCGGCCAGCCGAGATCGCGCGAGGCCAGAGCGATCTCGGCTTCGGCGATCACGCAGCGCGCTCGCGCCAGTGCTTCCCGCTGGCCGAATGTGCGCGCCGCACGCCGCACCAGCAGCTTCGCCCGATCGAAATCTCCGAGTTGCGCCATCGCGATGCCACGCAGCGCGAGCGCGGGCGCGTCGTCGCGCAGCGCGACCCGTTTTAGCGCGCCCAACGGGTCGCCCGCCGCCAACGCACGCGCCGCGGCCGTGATCAGTGAATCCATAGCGGCAATCGCAATCGCGCCAAGTTTGTCACTCCCACCTTGTCAGGGTCTGGCCGCATTCTATCGACCACGCCGATCGCGATCGGCACCCGCCAAGCTCGAATCGAGGAGAAACGACATGAAACAGATCGCCGTGTGGGGGTTCAGCCACGTACCGCCTTTCGCCCAAGGACTCGTGCGCGATCTCCGGGTGCGCTGGGCATTGCAGGAGGCGGGGCTCGCCTACGAAAGCCGCTGGGTCGATCCCCGGGAGCGCAACGCTGACGCCTATCGACGCAAGCACCCATTTGGAATGGTGCCGGCCATCGAATGCGATGGCGAAACCTTGATCGAATCGGGCGCCATCGTCCATGCCATTGCCGAACGGAGCGAAGCGCTGATGCCGTCGGATCTGCGTACCGAAACGCTCACGTGGATGTTCGCTGCGCTCAATTCAGTCGAGCCGC
>JAICIW010000214.1 GCA_025928735.1 Rhodanobacteraceae bacterium
GCGATGGACAACGATCGCTGGTCGTGCAACGACGGTGCGGCGGAGACGGCGCCGGTCGGCCATTACGCCGCCAGTGCCATCGGCGCCTACGACTTGTACGGCAATGTCAGTGAATGGCTGTCCGGCGGCAGTGCGCACGCGCGCGTGTTTCGCGGTCTTTCATGGCGCGACGGCAGCCACCAGACGCCGCTCGGACGCCAGGCCACGGCCGATTCGGACATCGGCTACACCAACATCGGATTTCGCGTGGTGCGCGTGATCGACGCCGCCCATCCCGCGCCAGCGGCCGCCACCGGCCGCTGACGCCGGCGCGAGCAGTCATTGCCTGGAAGCTCCGCAGGCGGCCTCGTCAGCCGCCGCCGGGCGATTTGTGTATCATCTTGGCTGGAGCTTCACCTGAAAAGCCGCCACGGAGGGCAGATCGATGGCCACCGTTGCCTCCATCGCCGCAAGACCGCCATCTGGCCCGCATTCCGCGCGCCGGAACCATGCAGGTCTGCAATCGTGCCGAACGTTCCTCAACGCTCGCGCTGATCCCACCACCGGGCGCGATTCACGCGCGCCGCGCCCATGAACGTCCGCGCCGCGCCCCCGGTCGGCGCACCCGGTTTCCGGTTGATCCGGTGGATCGTGACCAGCGGTGCGGCATCTCTTTACATGGCCTCGGACCTGGCGAGCGGCCGGCCGGCAGTGGTCAAGATCTTCCACCGCATGGACGGGCGCACCGTCGATCGGCTCGAGCAACGGCTGCAGACGAATGCCGCACTTGCGCATCCGGGCATCGTGCCGGTCCACTCGATCGGACGCACCAGCGACGGCCGGCTGTTCCACTCGATGCCCTTGCTGATGGGCTTCGAACAGGCGCGCCATGACCTGCTCGGCAGACCACTCCGGATCGCCGCGCTGCTGCGCGGCCTGCTCGAAGGCTTGGCGCAGGCGCATCGATCCGGCACGGTCCACGGTGGCATCAAGCCTTCCAACGTGCTGTTCGACAAACAGGGATACGCGCAGCTCGCCGATTTCGGGATCGCATGCTGCATGGCCGAACCCGGCCTGCCACCCCCGGACAAGGGGCGGTATCTCAGCCCCGAACAGGCGCGGGGCCAAGCACCCGACCCACGTTCGGACCTCTACAGCATCGGCATGCTGGCGTACGAATTGCTCGCGGGCGCATCGTCCATCCAGAAAAGCCCAGCCATCAAATCCCTTGGGATTGCCGAGCAATCCGTGCCACGACTGCCTCCCCGCGCCGGCGCGTGGCAAATCTGGATGGATCGCGCACTCGCCACTTCGCCCGATCTGCGGTTCCAGACTGCTGAGGAAATGGCCGGCGCACTGACAAGCGTGACCACCAGCCGCAGTCTTGGCGACGACGATCCTGCTGCTGAAATCACGGCGCCCCGGCATGGATCGAGATGGTTGCCCTATGCCGCGGTGCTGGGGGCGACGATCGTGACGCTGATCGGTTGGGCGGTGTCGGGACAGCGACGCGCACCCGTGATGGTGGCCGCCACGCCGCCCGCGGCAGCCAGCGCCAATGATCCGGCGTTGTCGACTCTGGCGGTGCAATCCGCATCCGCATTGCCTGCGATGTCGGGCTCGGCCTCGTTGCTCGCGGACCGCGTGCAGGGATTGATCGCCACCGCCGATACGCTGCGCACCAATGGTCATCTGTTCTCGCCACCCTTCCAGAACGCCGCCAGCCATTACCTCGCGGCACTCGCCTTCGATCCAGGCAACCCGGATGCCACGGCCGGCATCGAAGCGATGCTGGCGACGTTGCGCAACCAGCTCGACGCATCGTGGCGCGACGCTCCCGCCACTACCGAAGCCGCCGGGATGCTGCAGCAAGGCGACGAACTCGCGGAACACGCGCGCGCACCGGCGCAGCAGGCCTGGCGCTGGTATCACGCGCGGCTGGCGCGGCAGGTCGGCGAAGCGGTCGTGCGAGCCGCGCGTGCGCATGACGCACGGAAAGTCTTGGCGCTCGAACCACTCGCCAAGGCGCTGCCCGCCAAATTTCCCGATGGGTTCGATCTTGCCGAGGCCCAACAGATGGCGAGCGCGAAGGTCGTGAGCAACCCGGGCCCGCGCGCATCGTCCGGACGCAAGCCGATGCGCGATGCGTACGGACCGGGGCTCGTCTACGTGCCCGCCACGCACGACGCGCCGGCCTTTGCGATTGCACGTAACGATGTCACGCGTGCCGACTATGCTGCGTTCGCGCGCGCGACGCACCGCTCCCCCGCGAGTTGCCTCGAAGCCCACAACCCGTTCTCGCGGCTGCGGCATCTCACCTGGCGCTCGCCGGGTTTCGCGCAGGGCGGCGACCATCCCGTGGTGTGCGTGAGCTGGGACGATGCCGTCGCCTACGCCGCGTGGTTGTCGCAAAAGACCGGTCAGCATTACCGTCTCGCGAGCAGCAGTCAGTGGTTGCGTGCCGCGCGCGGCATGCCGAAAGGCAGTCCCTGCAAACTTGGCAACGTGGACGATGTCAGCCGCCAAAGCCGGTTCGACAACGACCGCTGGTCCTGCGATGACGGTGCCGCGGAAACCGCGCCGGTGGAGCGCTATGCGGCCAGCGCCGTCGGCGCCTACGGCATGTACGGCAATGTCAGCGAGTGGGTGGCTGGCGGCAGCCCCGGCTCGCGTCCGTTCCGCGGCGTGTCTTGGCGCGACGGCAGCCACGAAAGCGCGCTGGGCAGCCACGGCACGGCCGACCCGGATGTCGGCTACACCAGCATCGGTTTCCGCGTGATGCGCGTGATCGACCCCGCGCACCCCGCGCCGCTCGTCGCTTCCGGCGGGTGACACCCGCCGCCACGGCGCTTGCCGCCGAGGCATGACTTGTGGCGTATGCCCTTGAAGAAGCGAACGCGCATACTCGGGCGCTCCGGACGCGCCTGCGCGCCGGGCCCTCCTTTCAGACCCACCGGGAATCGTCCATGAAATCCACTCGCCTCGCCGCTGCCCTCGCGTCCCTGTTGTTGTGCAGCGCCACTGCGTTCGCCGCTCCGCCCGCCAGCAGCGCCTCGACGGGCAGCGCCAGCGACAACGCGCAGTCGTCCGAAACCCTGGTCCAGAAGCTGATGAAGCCGATGTCGTCCACGACCACCGGCACCGTCACCGTGGAAGGCAAGGCGATCAGCTACAAGGCCGTTGCGGGAACGCTGGTGGTGGACGGCACCGGTTCCAAGGAATCCACCCCGGAAGTCGCGATGAGTTACTTCGCGTATTTCAAGCAGGGCGCGGATGCGTCCAAGCGCCCGATCACCTTCATCTACAACGGCGGTCCCGGTTCCTCGACCGTGTGGCTGCACATGGGCGCGTGGGGTCCGAAGCGCGTCGTCACCAACGATGACACGCATACGCCGGCCGCGCCGTACCAGCTCGTCAACAACGATTACAGCCTGCTGGATGCCAGCGACCTGGTTTTCATCGACATGCCCGGCACCGGCTTCGGGCGCCTGCTGCCGCAAGGCAAGGACGACGGCGAGCGCGCCAAGGACCGCAAACAACTGGCCAAGCAGATCTGGGGCATCGACGGTGACGCGCAGGCATTCTCGCGCTTCATCACCAAGTTCCTGTCTACCTACAACCGCTGGAATTCGCCCAAATACCTGTTCGGCGAAAGCTACGGCACGACCCGTTCGGCGGTGCTTTCCTACATCCTCCAGACGCAAGACAACGTCGATTTGAACGGCGTGATCCTGCTCTCGCAGATCCTCGACTTCAGCACCAGCGTGGACGGTGCGGACATGGATCCCGGCAACGACCTGCCCTACGCGCTGGCGCTGCCGACCTACGCCGCCACCGCGTGGTACCACCACAAGCTGCCGAAGTACGACGGCGACAAGCTCGGGCAATTGCTGAAGGACAGCATTGCATTCGCCAAGGGCGAATACCGCGAAGCGTTGTTCGCGGGCTCCACGCTCAGCCAAGCCAAGCGTCAGGAGATCGCCAGCAAGCTGCACGACTTCACCGGCTTGCCGGTCGACTACTTGTTGAAGGCCGACCTGCGCGTCACCGGCGGCATGTTCGAGCACGAACTGCAGAACGGCGCCGACATCACCACCGGCCGCCTCGACACCCGCTTCTCCGGACCCAGCATGGATCCGCTGGGCAAGGAATCCGACTACGACCCGCAATCCGCGGCGATCAGCTCGGCCTACGTGTCGGCCTTCAACGACTACGTCCGCAGCGACCTGAAGTTCGGCGAAGGCATGAAATACCGGCCGTCGGTGTATGGCGCCGAAGATTTCGACTGGGACTTCAAGCACAAGCAGCCCGGCATGCATTTCGCGTGGCCGAACGTCAACGTGATCCGCGACCTCGCCGCCGCGATGAAGTACAACCCGAACCTCAAGGTGATGATGAACGGCGGGTTCTACGACCTTGCGACACCGTTCTACGCCGCGGTGTACGAACTGGAGCACATGCCGATTCCGGAAAGCCTGCGCAAGAACATCAGCTACGCGTTCTACCCCTCGGGCCACATGGTGTATGCGCACATTCCGTCGCTGAAGAAACTGCACGACAATGTCGCCGGCTTCATCAACTCAAGCAACAACCAGAACAACGGCAACAGCGCCAAGTAACCTTTTGCACGCTCATGGCGTTCGAACCGGCGCGACTCGATCGCGCCGGTTTTTTTACGCGCGTTTCGGCGGTCAGGTCCTCGATGGTTGGCGGTGCGCAACCGGCAAC
>JAICIW010000212.1 GCA_025928735.1 Rhodanobacteraceae bacterium
AACTCCTGCCAGTCCTCCACGACCTGCGGTCGCAACTCCGCCGCACCCAATTGCTCCAGCAGCGCCTCGCGTCGCCCTGCCGAATCGGCGGTGATCAGCACGCGTTGCGCGGGGTGCGCGTCGATCCATTCGCGCAGACGCATCGCGAACCCGCCGGTCGCGGCGCCATTGGCAGCGAGCTCGGGCGCGATCTGCGTGCCCGTATCCGCAGCACGCGTATCGTCGGTCCCGACGAGATCGATGCGCAGCACGTTGTTCAGCCGTTCGCGCAAGGATTGCGGCGGCAGGTACAACTCCATCGGCGGCAGCACCGGGCGCTCGATGTCGTGGGCACGTTGGTCGTAGCGATCCCCGGTCTGTTTCCAGAACGTCTCGGCGGCCTCGAGCGAACGGTTGGCGAGCACGAACAGCGCCTCGTCGCCGAGGTAGTCGAACAGCGTCTCGGTGGTGTCGAAGAACAGCGGCAGGTAGTACTCGATCCCGCCCGGCGTCACACCCTGCTTCATATCCTGGTACAGCGGGCAGCGGCGCACGTCGATCGGAAAGCGTTCGCGCAGCCGGTCGCGGAACGCGCGCATCGCTTCGTCGGTCAGCGGGAATTCGCGCGCCGGCAGCAGGTTCACTGCATCGACCGGATGCGACGAGCGTTGCGTCTCCGGGTCGAACGCGCGGATCGATTCGATCTGGTCGTCGAACAGTTCGATGCGATAGGGCTCGTCGACGCCCATCGGGAAGATGTCGAGCAGTGCACCGCGCACCGCAAACTCGCCGTGCTCGCCGACCTGCGGCACGTTGCGGTAGCCGCTGGCTTCGAGGCGGCGCTGTTCGTCGGCGAGATTCAACCGCTGGCCGCGTGCCACGGAAAGTCCGCTGCCGGCGATGTGCGTGCGTGGCGCCAGCCGCTGCATCAACGTGGAGATCGGCACCACCAGCACGCCGCGGCGCGTGCCGGGCAGCCGGTTCAAGGCGTCGATGCGCTGCGACACCAGTTGCGGGTGCGGCGCGAACAGATCGTAGGGCAGGGTTTCCCAATCGGGAAAGTGCAGCACCGGCAAGTCGCCGGCGAACACCGCCAGTTCGTCTTCCAGCGTGCGCGCCGCGCGACTGTCGGCGGTGACCGCGACGATCACGCCTTCGCGCTGGCGTGCGGCTTCGCAGAGCAGCAACGCCAGCGACGAGCCGGCCGGTTCACGCCAGTCGCGGCGCTGGCCGGGCGTGCGGGGAAGTGCAGGCAAGGGGATTTCGAATGAGACCACGTTGGATCGCTCGCAATGCAAAACCCTGCCGGAGCGCGGTTGCGCGCCAGCAGAAGGAAAGACCCGCAATTTTATCAGTGGACTACGGCGCTGGTGCGAGGCGCACGCACAACACGCCAGCGTCGTCGGGATCAGGCGAAATGGTGGCGCCGAGTTCGCGGCACAAGTCCAGCATGCGCCCGTTGTCGGCGCGGACGCTGCCCTGCAGTGCGGCCAACCCACGGCGGCCGGCTTCGTCCAGCAACTTCAGCATCAGGCGCTTGCCGATACCGTGGCCGGAGATGGCCTTGCCGACGATCAGGCCGAATTCGGCCGTGCGTCCATCTGCGGTCGCCATGTGCAGGTCCGCGACCGCGCGGATTTCGCCGGCATCGTCTACCACGAACGCCGCATCCCGGGTGGGATCGAGGCCGCGCACCTGCGCCTGCACCGACGCTGGCAATTCGCGCGAGCGATAGAAGAAACGGTATTCGATTTCCTCGGGCGTCAGGCGCAGGAAGGCGCGTCGCAGGGCTTCCAGGTCATCGGGGTGCAGCGGTCGCAAGACGAAGTTGCGTCCGTCTTCGAGCCGAATGGATTCTGCGAATTCGCCAGGTGTCACAACAGCAGCCGCGATCGTGGGAAGCCCTGCCGCGAATTGCAATCCCGGCCGCGTCGCCAGAATGGCCGTCGTGCACGGTCAGGTGGTGCAGGGGTCATCGGCGGTCGCACCTCAGCGAATGACACCCACCCCGACGCCGAAGCTGATGTTGGGGTGGCCCTGGCGCATTTCTTCCGGCGTCCAGCGATGGAAGTCGCCGTTGCGCACGAACACCATCGGGTAGATGTAGCGCGCTTGCCCGACCGTTTCGGCCTGGGTGCCGGTGAAATGTCCCCGCACGGTAATGAGTGAGCCCTTGGGAAAATTCATGGGCTCCAGGAATCCCGGCACCTCGGCCATGAAACGCCCGGTTGCCGGCTCCTTGAGCCGTGGCCGCTGCGAGGAATCGAGCGGATAGGCGAGCACTTCGATGCGCGTATGGTCGGTGAGGTTTTGCACGCCGATCACTTCGCCGCCCCAGATGACCTGCGCCTGCGGGAAATTGTTCGGCGAGCCCGCCATCTGGTCGGGCGTCGCATCCACGATTTCCGGACCGGTCTTGTAGAGGGGCGCGGGTGCGCACGCCGCAATCGCGAGCGGCAGCACCACGGCAAGCATGAGTCGGAGCGGGGAACGGAACGGTACGCGCATGGCGAAGGCCTCGTTCACAACGGGACACCCCGAGCATAACCAAAATCGGTCACGCCGGCTCGGCGCCGCATCGCATTCATTCACCGCGCAGCCAGCGCAGGCTTTCCGATGCACCCGCGGATTGCGCGAGCGCCACGCACAGCGCCGGCAACAACCGGGCCAGCATGGCATCCAGCTTCCAAGGCGGATTCGCGATCAGCATGCCGCAGCCGTTCAGGCGCAGCGGCGAATCGTCGGGGCGCACCAGCAATTCCGCGGCCATCACCTTGTCGAACGGGCCGCTCGCCATGTGTCGATGGAACGGCGCGATCACACGATGCGCCTTGATGGGATACCACACCGCGTACACGCCGTTCGGCCAGCGCGTGTGCGCCTGCGTGAGCGCGGTTTCGATGGCGGTGAACTCGCCTTCCTGCGCCTCGAACGGTGGATCGATCAATACCAGTCCGCGTTTTTCGGGTGGCGGCAACAGCGCGTTCAACGCCGCATAGCCGTCACGCACATGCACGTGCACGCGGCGGTCGTCGCGAAACAACGCGCGCAATGCGGTGGCTTCGTCCGGCTGCGTTTCGCAAAGCACCAGTCGATCATCCGGACGCAGCGCCTGCGCCGCCAGCAGCGGCGAGCCGGGATAGATTCGCAACGTTCCGTCCGGATTGAAGGCGGTGATCGCATCGACATAGCGCCGCAGCGGCGCGGGCAGATCGGGGCTGCCGAACAGTCGCCCGATGCCGTCCCGCCACTCGCCCGTCTTGGCCGCTTCCCCGTCGCCGAGCGCATAGCGGCCGCGCCCCGCGTGCGTATCGAAACAGCACAGCGGCTTGTCTTTCGCGGTCAGCGCATCCAGCAGTGCCAGCAGAATCGCATGCTTGAACACGTCCGCGAAGTTGCCGGCGTGGAAGGCATGGCGATAGTTCATGGGTCGATTCCGGGCATCGCCGCAGTATAGGCATTCGCTGCAGGCGCATGGAGCCGGCTGCAGGGTTGAGCGACGGTTTCGCCCCGTCTATGCTCCGGCACATGCTTTGCTTGCCGCGCCCGAAGTCCATGTTTTTTCGCCTGATGCTTGCCTTGGCATTGATCGCATGGACGGCGCTGGCGTTCGGTTCCCCTTCGATGGCCGAAGCGAACGGGATGCAGGCCTCGCAGTCGCAGGCGCAAGTCACGAACGCGACGATGCACTGCCCCGACACGATGATGGCGTCGGACGGATCGCATGGCTTGTCGACACCGATGCCGAGGACGGGCCACGGCGATTGCTGTCAAACCGCGTGCCACTGCCTCGCGGCATCAACGGTCCTGATGACCGTGCCATGGATATTTGTCGCGTTCATCCCGTCCGGCGAACATTGGTCGGCAGGCCCCCAGGTGCCGGTGCCGCCTGCGCTTGCGGCGCGGCCGTTGCGACCACCCATCGCCTGAACCCGCTGCGGCATTCGGCGCCGCGCTCCACGGCACCCGCTTCGCGGCCCCACCGCGATGCGTCGTTTTTTTGCGCAGTCGGCGCGCGTGGCGCGCCTGCGGGAATTACATGAAACCCATTCACGGCAATCCGGGACCGCCGATCCCGATGCTTTCGCGTCGCCGCTTCGTGCAGGGGCTGGCGTTGGGCGGCACGGCCGCGCTGCTGGGCGGTTTCGCCAAACCCAGCCGGGCGTTGGTCGAAAGCAATAAGGCGCACGCGTTGTCGGGTACCGAGTTCAAGCTCGAAGTCACCGAAATGCCGGTCGACTACACCGGCGCATCGCGCCTCGCGACCACCGTCAACGGCCAGTTGCCGGGGCCGCTGTTGCGCTGGCGCGAAGGCACGACGGTCACGTTGCACGTGACCAACCGGATGCGAGTGCCCACTTCGATCCACTGGCACGGCATCCTGTTGCCGGCCGGGATGGACGGCGTGCCCGGCATCAGCTTTCCCGGCATCGCGCCCGGGGAAACGTTCACCTATCGCTTCCCGGTGCGGCAAAGCGGTACCTACTGGTATCACGCGCATTCGCGCTTCCAGGAACAGACCGGCCTTTACGGCGCGCTCGTGATCGACCCTGCGCAAGGCGAACGGGTACGCGCCGACCGCGACTACGTGGTGATGTTGAACGACTGGACCGACATGGACCCGGAACGCATCTTCGCGGTCCTGAAAAAACGCAGCGACTACTTCAACGTCAACCACCCGACCGTGCCCGAATTCCTGCGCGATGCGTCGAAGCTCGGGCTCGCCGGCGCGCTGCGCGAACGCGCG
>JAICIW010000338.1 GCA_025928735.1 Rhodanobacteraceae bacterium
CAGCCCGTTGTCGGGCGGTGTTCGCGCCAACCGCACGCGATAGCCGGCGACGCTGTCGAGGAAGCACCATGCGTCCACGTGCAGGCCGCGCGGATCGCCGAACCAGCTATCGAGCAACTGGTCGTGCACGGTTTCCAGCGAATCACCGACGGCGAACGCGACGTCGTGCAATTCGGTCTTCGCGCGGGGCGCGGTGCCACCCAGTACGGCGGCGATCAGGCGTGCGGTCATGCTGGAGCGGGTCGGCAAGGGACGCCGCCATCATGCCATGCGATGCCGGCGGCGTCTGTTCCAGTGCGCGTTTCACGCTGCTTTCAAGCAGGCTTGCGTAGGCTTCGTGCGAAGTCCGATGCCTTCATGGAAGAAGCGAAATGAAACACAAGACGTTGTCGCTGGAGTCCGACTTCAAGGTCGCGTTCGCGTTGCGCAAGGTGCAGGCAGCGGAGATGACGCTTGCGCCGGGTTCGAACACCGGCGGCCCGGACAACCGCCATCGCGGTGCCGACCAATGGATGTACGTGGTTTCCGGCAACGGCATCGCGATTGTCGGTGGCATACGGCAGCCGCTGCAGCCCGGAACCTTGCTGGTGATCGAACGCGGCGAAACCCACGAAATCCGCTGCACCGGCGATGCACCGCTGCGTACCGTCAACTTCTATTCGCCGCCTGCATACAGGGACGATGGCGAACCGCTGCCTGCGGGCGAAGCTTGAGTGGCCGGGAATAGAGCCACGGGTGTCGAGTGGGTGACTCGGTTTGACTCCGTTCGTCCAGACCGTCGCGCCGAAGATGAAGAAGGGCTCAGCGTGAACGGTCAGTTTTCAAACCGGATCGCCACCCAAACCGGATCGCCACCGGTGACGACTTGAACTTGTGGTCCGGGTTTCCGCCATTGATTTGTTTACTGTCGCGCGATTCGCGGAGCGCCCGCAGGCCTTGGCGCCGCGTTGCCGGAGAAATTTGCCCGCACGGGCATCGCGGCAACCGGGGCCGCCGCGCGGGTAGCCGATCGTGGTGCGGATGCATGCGGCGTGGGTCGTGGCGGCTGCGATTGATAAAGCGGATGCGGAGGAAAATTCTCGAAGTGGCGCAAGGCGTGGTCCGCGCGACGGCCCGTGCCATCGGAGACGAGCGCCAGTTCGAGACCGCCGTTGATCACGTCCCAATGCAGTGCACCGCCATAGGCGAGCGGCATGCTTTTCACGTACACGAAATTCGCGTCGTACTTGCCATCCTTGCGCGGTTGCACGCGCATGGCGACCTCCATGATGAACCGGCTGGCGGTCGCCTTGCCGCGGTTCATCGCGGGTTCGGCAATCCATGCGTCGATCTGTTTGACCAGCATTTGCCGCGCCCAAGGCTCCATCTGCTGGCTGGGAAGAATGTCGGTGACATGGCCCTGGGCGTTCACCTGCACCACCACTGGCATGACCCGGGGCGTGAATTCAACGAGCGAGCCGGACGATGCCATTGCGGTTCCCGCGAAAGCGGCAACGACGCACCCAAGCAACCAGGCATGACGTAATTTCATCACCCTCTCCTTCAAGGCCCATGAAGGGAGCCGGGCGTGCTCGCCGGCTTCATTGCCCATCATACGCTCGACATCGGCATGTGTGGCACGCGCCTTCACATGGCGGTAACGAGGAGGGCAGATGCGTGAGGGTTCAGGCCGCGCCTGCTAGACATGGATGGCGTGGCAATGGATGCCACGCTTCACATGAGGACATGGCGATGGGCAACAACAAGGTGCAGGGCGAAGGCGATTACGAGAGCGCGCGCCGCTATCGCAAAGCCACCGAGGAATCCGCGAAGGAGCAGACCAAGGGCGGCAAGCCGATCAAGGGTGACGCGCGCCAGGCGTCAGACGCATTGACGCCGGAAGAACGCGAAGGACGTTCGCGGGCCAGGGCGCCGGGACAGGACAAGCGTGACGCCGCATACATGGAAGAGTTGGAGCGCAAGAAAAAACACTGAACGCGCGGTGCACACCAGCGCCGGCGCGTTGGGTGGCGGTCATTCGTGCGCCGGTTCCAGGTGCACCGCCGTGATGCGCCAGCCAAGGCTGGTGCGCGCGAGTTGCAGGGTGATGGCGCGGCGCATGAAGACGCCGCCGTGCGCCACTTCGTTGCTGGTGATGTAGTCGACGTTGCCGGTGGCGCGGCAGGCGTCGTCATGCGCGCAATCGAGGTGTCCGATCTCGATGCGGGCGGGCCAGGGGCTCGAACCTCCGCGGCCCACCGCATGGTCCGGGTGCGCTTTCCAATCGGCGAGCAGTTCGGGCGACAGCACGTCGCCGTAGACCTGCGGCAACTCGCGGCGAATCGCTTCGGGCGGCGCCAGCGTGGACACCTTTTGCATTTGCAAGCCAAAGCGTTTCACCGCCTTGCGCACGGCAGCACGCGTATCGGGGGTGGCGACGCCCGCCTGCGGGGACGAGGAGGTCGCCGCGCTGGATTGCGGCTGCTGGAATTCGTTGTGACTGGAACAGCCCGCGAGCGCGAGCACCGTCGCCATGCAGGCCATCAGACGCTTGGATGAGGTCATGCGAGAATTGTAGGGCGGGTGGCAACCCACCGTTTCGGCGTCTCGGTCTCGCGGCGACGGGATGCACTGTGCGGTCCCCAATCCATCCGCCTCACGCGGCCTTGGCCTCGTCTTTCAGCGTTTGCATGTCGATCACGAAACGGTACTTCACGTCGCTCTTCAGCATGCGTTCGTAGGCCTTGTTGATTTCGCGCATCGCGATCATTTCGATGTCGCTGACGATGCCGTGCCGGGCGCAGAAATCCAGCATCTCCTGGGTCTCCCGGATGCCGCCGATCAGCGAGCCCGCGATGCCGCGGCGCTTCATGATCAGGTTGAACACCGTGGGC
>JAICIW010000388.1 GCA_025928735.1 Rhodanobacteraceae bacterium
CGCACCTGGTCGACCACCTTCTGGCCGGGTGATTCACCCGCATCGACGCGCACGTCCGCCGTGCTGACGGTGATCTGCCCGCCTTCGGGCATTGCATCGCGCGCATTGATGATGAGATTGAGGATGGCATTCTCCATTTGATTGACGTCGCACAAAACGTGCCAATGCGAGGCCAATTGATACTGGATCTGCACATTCGGACCCACCGAATGCTCCAGCAGCGGCTGGATGTCACGGATCAGGTCATCCAGGCGTACCGAGCGGGCGGACAGCGGTTGTCGTCGCGCGAATGCCAGCAGGCGGCGCGTGAGATCCGCGGCCTTGTTGATACCGTCGTTGGCGGTTTCCAGATAGCGCCCGATCTGCTGGCGGCGAACATTGCCCTCCGCGACCAGCGCAAGGCCCTTTTCCAGCACCTGCCGTGATCCGGCGTCATCCTGCGCGTCCGTGGCCAGCCGGTTGCGCGCCGTTTCGGCGAACTGCTCGACCGCCGACAAACTCTGGGTCAGTCGCTTCTCCAGCAGCACGAGCGCCGATTTGACGATCATCAGCACGTTGTTGAAGTCGTGCGCGATGCCACCGGAAAGCTGGCCCACCGCCTCCATCTTCTGGCTCTGGCGCAGGGCTTCCTCGGCACGCGAACGATGCTCCATTTCCGCAATCAGGCGCAGGTTCGCTTCGGTCAGCTCCTCCGCGCGCCGATGCGCATCGGCGTTTGCGCGCGCCAGCATGCGTTGCGCCAACCCAAGCAGCGAAAGCATCACCGCCGCCATGATCGTGAGCAGCGCCAAACCACTGATTCGTGCCAGTTGCATGGTCCAGGGTGTGGTGGTCGCGCGCACCCAGACGCTGCCGACGACGGTACTGCCCTGGCGCGCCGGAATCGTCACCAGCAGCGCATTTCCCCGCCGCCCCACCCGATCGGTCGAGGGCACGATGGCCGCACTGCCGGAACGCTGATCACCCGCCATCAGGTGGCCGGATTCGTCGTAGACCGCGACGGCGTCGAGGCGCGGATCCAGCATCAGCGCGCGGACATATTCGCGCGCAGCGGCGCGATCGTCGAAGGCCACTGCCGCGGTGACGCTTGCCGCAAGCGTATTGGCCTGGGCGGTGATCTGGCGCAATCGCTCCTCACTACCGGTCCGGAACTGGTACACCATCGCGACCGTGCCGACCAGCAACAACAACAGCACCGCGGCGACGGTGGTGACGGGTCGCAGGAGCACCGAGCCGTAGGCGCGCGGTTTCATCGTCACCCGGCCTCTTTCACCGCCAGCGCCAGGTTCAGAAGCTTGGAGCTGATCACGAGGTGGTTGCGCGCCGCCGCGGCATTGTCGATCTCGAATCGCACGTGGCCGCGACGCACGACGAACTGCACGATGCTTCCGGAAAAGTCCGACTGGTGCGAATCGGTCACCGTGAGGACCGGCTTGCCCTGCAAGGCCTGCAGCGCCTCGCGTACCTTTTCCGGCTGTGCGTAACCGATGAAGACGATGTGGCAATCGTCGCCGCTGCCGATCGCCTCCATCCTGCGAATCTGGAAGGGATGCGTGCCGAGCGTGTGACCGCTGATGGCCTTTTCGAGGAAGTCGTCGAACGGATCGGGGCCGACGACGCAGATATCGAATGGCGCATCCGGGGTCTTGAACGTGCCGGGCGGCCAGTTCACGAAAGGGGCCAGCTTGTAGAGGTAGGTGGCCTTCACCGCGTATTCAAGCGATATTGCGGGCTGCGGCGGCAGCGCGAGCAGCGTGGCGACAGGCAGCATCAGCAAGATCGCCAACGCGCATTTTGCCACGCCATGCCGACGGCGGGGGTGCGGACGCGCGCGCGCATCCGCCGAACGGGGTGCGGCGGCTCGCGTGGCGGGCAGTTGGCGCGGAATGGATGGGGTCATCGCATGGACGCTGGTGGCCGGAGGGTTGTCAAAACTTCAACCGTGCGTCCAGAAAAAACGTGCGTCCTATGCGATTCGCGTACGCAGCCACGTACTCCTGATGCCATGGGTGCAACAGATTCATGCCGGACAGCGACAGCTCCCAGCGGTCGTTCGGCATCCAGCCCAGCCGTGCGTTGAGTTCCGTGTAGCCGGGCACGCGCGGGTTCGGCAGCTCGCCCACGTCACGCAAATCCGCATCCAGCTGCCAATGCGCGCCGAGGTTCATGGACGAACGCAGGAAGGCGCGATGACGCGGATCGTTGCCGGCCTCCGACGCGCCATAAAAGCCTGCCGAACCCGACTTGAACGAAAAGTGTTC
>JAICIW010000416.1 GCA_025928735.1 Rhodanobacteraceae bacterium
AGATTCCAGGTGGCCCGGGTTACCAGGTGCCGTTCGCCGCGCGCATCCGCCGCGAGGCCGGCATCGCCACCGCGACGGTCGGCCTGATCACCGGTGCGCGGCAGGCCGAGGAAATCCTGCAACGCGGCGACGCCGACCTGATCGAGATGGCGCGTGAATTTCTGCGCGATCCTTACTTTCCGCGACGCGCGGCCAAGGAACTCGATGCCACGATCAGCGCACCGGAACAATACGAACGCGCGTGGTGAACAGGTTCGCGAGCGTCAATTCATCCCGATCTGGCCCCGCATGGACTTGAATATCGCTGCGGTGTCGTAGCCGACGCCGTCCTTGAACACCAGCGGCATGTGCTCGACCGCGCTGACGTCCTTCAGCGGGTCGCCATCGATCACCACGATGTCGGCGCGCTTGCCGGCACTGAGCGAACCGATGTCCTTGTCGCGGCCCTCGAACTTCGCGGCATTCAGCGACATGATCTTCACAGCCTGCGGGAACGTGAAACCGTCCGCCTGCACCAGCAGTTCGATCTGGCGTTTGGAAGAAAAGCCCGGGATCACGCCGCCGTAGCCGGTGGGGTCGCTTCCGCCCATCAGCAGGCCGCCGGCTTCGACGAAGCGCTTTTCGAGCCTGGTCGCATTGGCGAACTCAGCCCGCGTCATCTTCGCGCGGGACGCAGGCATCGCCTGCACTTTCTTCCAGGTGGTTTCGTAGAGATCGCGCAGCGCCGGATTCAGCAGGTCCAGCGCCGCTTGTGACAACCCCGGCCTGCCGGGCACGAAAGTTTCGAACACGCCGAGAGTCGAGGTCAGCGCCACGTGCCTGGCAACGAGCAGCTCGATCAGCGATTTCACCTGCGGCGAATTCATGTCCAGGGACGCGATGGATTCGGTGCCGCCCTTGGGGCATTGGTCCGGCTGCTTGTCCTTGACGAAATCCGTGGCCACGAAGAATCCGTGTTCCAGGTTGTCGATGCCGAGATCGGCGGCTTCGCGGAAGGTCACCGAGCACAGGTGACCCGTGATCTTGTCGTGGTGTGCGTGCGCGGCGACGATCGCGGCCTTCAATTCGGCGCGGGTGATCTGCATGTAGGCCTTGAACGAGGTCACGCCCTCGTCGGCCCAGTAGTTGACCGTGCGCGTGGCGTCTGCCGGACCCGCGAGGCGGGCCAAGTCCTCGGTGAATCCATCCTTGCCGTTGAGGTAGGGACCGGTGACGTCGATGTCCGGCCCGATGCGCTTGCCGGCGTTGATGTCGTCGCGCACGTTCAGATCGACATACGGCGTCATCGAGCCGGTGGTGCGGATGGTGGTCTCGCCACCGGCGAGGTACAACGGCGGGAAGCTGTAGGACATCGGGGTGATGAAGTAGGGGCTGAGGCGGGTCGTGTAAAACAGGTGCTCGTGCATCATCACGAAACCCGGTAGCAAAGTCTTGCCGTGCGCGTCGATCACGGTCGCGCCGGTTGGAATTTTTGTGGTGGCTGTGGGACCGAGTGCGGCGATGCGACCCTTCTCGATCACCAACGTCTGGTCGACTTTCGGCGCCGCGCCCGTGCCATCGATGATCATGGCGTGGGTGAAGGCGATCACCGGCTGTTTGTACGCTACCCAATCCTTCGGGTCCGCATGCGCGATCGACAGCGATGCAAGCATCACGACCAGCAAAACGAGAGTGCGTTTCACGAGAGCCCCTTTGCGTGGATGCCGAATGCGTCGCGCCCGGCGGCAGATCAACCGCCGCGATGGTACACCTTGGTATGCGAGCCGCCCGAACCCCGGGCGCGCGAACGCCATCAGGCGGAACGTATTGCCGTGGTGGCGTCGCCGGGTGCAGCCATGCGCAGGCCGCG
>JAICIW010000405.1 GCA_025928735.1 Rhodanobacteraceae bacterium
AAATCCTTGCTGAACTTCGGCCGCCGCCCCGGCGTGATGCCCAGCATGTCGTAGGTCACCAATACTTGGCCATCGCAGTCCGCGCCCGCGCCGATGCCGATGGTGGGGATCGCAAGCTCGCGGGTGATCTCGCCGGCCAACGCGGCCGGTACCGATTCCAGCACCAGCAACTCCGCGCCCGCGTGCTCGACCGCGCGCGCTTCCGCAAGCAGGCGGGTGGCGGCATCTTCGGTTTTGCCCTGCATCCGGTAGCCACCCATCTTGTGCACGGATTGCGGCGTGAGGCCCAAGTGCGCACACACCGGAATGTCGCGGATGGTCAGTGCGGCGATGACTTCGCAGGCCCAGTCCGCGCCGCCTTCGAGCTTCACCATCGCGGCGCCGCCTTCGGCCATCAGGCGGGCAGAAGCCGCCAGCGCAGTGGCCGGATCGCGATACTGCATGAATGGCAGGTCGACCACTTGCAGCGTGCTGGCGAGCCCCCGCGCAACCAGCGAGGCGTGATACACCATCTGGTCCAGCGTCACTGGCACGGTGCTGGATTGCCCTTGCACGACGTTGCCGAGCGAGTCGCCGACCAGCGCGACATCCACCCGGGCCGCTTCCATGTGCGCGGCGAAGCTGGCGTCGTAGCAAGTCAGGACCACGATCTTCTCGCCGCGCGCCTTCATCGCGCGCAGGCCGGGCACGGTCACGGGTTTGCGTTTGGGTGCGTCGGCAGGCTGGGCGTACATGCGGGCGCTCCTGGAAAACAGTGGATTATCGCCGTTCGCCTGCGCTCCGCCAAGTTGCGGCCTTGTGCGAAGCCAGGCCACGGATGGCCGTTCTGGACGCCAACGATCAAAACTCATGACGGCTGCGAGAACCGGCGTCAAAACCGCGATCGGGGATGATCGCATCAATATCCCTTCAAATCCCGCATCCTGAAGCCGGTCGCATACAGCGCAACCCCATAAGCCGCGCCGCCCGCGCCGACCAGCGCCACCAGTTTCCAGAGGCGCGTGATGATCCGCTCGTGCGTCCACTGCTGCCACGGCCAGAACCACAGCCCGATGCCGACCACGACCACCAGCGCGGCGCACGCCAACCCGATCCGCAGCCAATGCCGCGTCCAACCGGGTTGCGGGGTGTACGCGCCGCTGCGCTTCAGGTAGCGCCACAGCAGCGCGAACTGCAGGTAGTTGGATACGGAACTTGCGATCGCCATCCCGAGATGCAGTCCCGGCACCTGCGCAATGCCTTCCAGCCATGGCAGGTGTTTCGACGCGGCCGGCGCCCACAACTCGAACAGCAGCGCGATCAGCGCGAAGTTGAACATCATGTTGACGATCAGCGCGATCACGCCCGCGCGTACCGGGGTCCGCGTGTCCTGGCGCGAATAGAACGCCGGCAACAGCGTGCGCGTCAGCGCGATCGCGGGCACGCCGGCGGCCAAGCCCATGATCGCGATCGCGGTCATGTGGCTGTCGAAGGCCGTGAATTGTCCATTCTGGAAACATGCCGCCACCGCCGGTTCGGCCAAAAGCAGCAACCCGCACATCGCCGGCAGCGCGATCAGCAAGGTGGTCCGCAAGCCCCAATCCAGCGAGCGCGAGAAAGCTTCACGATCGGCACTGACATGGTGGCGCGACAATGCCGGCAGGATCACCGTGCCGAGCGCCACGCCGAATACGCCCAACGGCAATTCCAGGAACCGCGTCGCCTGCGCCAGCCAGGTCTGCGAGCCAGTAATCAGCAGCGACGCGACAGCCGTGTCCAGCAGCAGGTTGATCTGTGCCACCGACGAGCCAAACAGCGTCGGCAGCATCAGGCGCATGATTTGGCGTACGCGCGGATGGTTCCAGCCCCAACGCGGCAGCGTCAGCAGATTGAGGCCGCGCACCGCCGGCAGCAGGAACAACAACTGCAGGACGCCCGCGATCAGCACCGCCCAACCCAGCGATTCGATCGGCACCGCGAGCCGCTTCGCACCCCACAGCGCCGCCGCGATCAGGCACAGGTTCAGGATCACCGGCGCCAAGGCCGGCAACGCGAAT
>JAICIW010000077.1 GCA_025928735.1 Rhodanobacteraceae bacterium
AATCCCGTCCACGTGGACGGCCAGTTTCCGAAGGTCGGCGACAAGGCACCCGCGTTCAAGCTGATCGCCGGCGACCTTTCGGAAAAGTCGCTTTCCGATTTTTCCGGCAAGCGCAAGGTGCTCAATATTTTTCCGAGCGTCGATACCGGCGTGTGCGCGGCCTCGGTGCGGCATTTCAACCAGGACGCGACGGGTTTGAAGAACGCGGTGGTGCTGTGCATCTCGGCCGACCTGCCGTTCGCGCAAAGCCGCTTCTGCGGCGCCGAAGGCATCCAGAACGTCACCATGCTGTCGATGATGCGCGGTCGCGAGTTCCTGGAGGATTACGGCGTGGCGATGACCGACGGTCCGCTGGCCGGGCTGGCCGCGCGCGCGGTGGTGGTGCTGGACGAGCACGACAAGGTGGTCCATGCGCAAATGGTCGACGAGATCACCCACGAGCCGGATTACGCCGCCGCGCTGAAGGCGCTTGGCTGATCTTCGGAGCCTGCCCGATTCGGGGCAGAATGAGGCACCGGCGAATGTGCGGTTGGCCATTCGCATCGGTACGAGCCGATCCGCGGGCGTGAACCGGCGGCGGTGAAAGTTATACTCGCGCGTTGCCGGCCCGGTTTCGCGTCATGCTGCGATTTCTCTATACCGTCGCGATGTACCTCGCCACGCCGGTGATCGTGTGGCGGCTGACGTGGCGCGGCTTTCGTTATCGCGGCTATTTCCGCCGCTGGCGCGAGCGCTTCGGGCGTTTCCCCGATCCCGGTCTCCACGATTGCATCTGGGTCCACGCGGTTTCGGTGGGCGAAGTCAATGCCGCGTTGCCGTTGATCGAGGCGTTGCGGCGGCGCTATGCGCCGCGTGCCATGGTCGTCACCACGGTCACGCCGACCGGTTCCGAGCGGGTGCGCAAACTGTTCGGCGACGAGGTGTTCCACGTCTACCTGCCGTACGACCTTCCGCGTGCGGTGAAGCGCTTCCTCGACCGGATCCGTCCCGGGCTGGCGGTGGTGGTGGAAACCGAAATCTGGCCGAACCTGTATCACCACTGTGGTCGACGCAGGATTCCGCTGGCGATCGTGAATGCGCGCTTGTCGGAACGTTCGTTGCGCAGTTATCGCCCGATCCGCCCGTTGGTCGAGCAGGCGCTCAGGCACGTGGCGCTGGTGGCTGCGCAGTCGCATGCGGATGCGCGCCGTTATCGCGCGCTCGGTGCGCCCGCGGCGCGCGTGCAGGTTTCCGGCAACCTGAAATACGACATGCCGTTGCCGCAAGGTGCGCGGCAGCGCGCCGACGATCTGCAGGCGCAGTGGGGTCCGACCCGGCCGGTGTGGATGGCGGCCAGCACCCACGAAGGCGAAGACCTTGCGGTGTTCGAGGCACACCTCAAGGTATTGGCAAGGATGCCGGATGCGCTGCTGCTGATCGCCGCGCGGCATCCGGAACGCTTCCGCTCGATCGAGCACGCCGCGCGCAATCTGGGTTTCGCGGTGGCCACGCACACCGCTGCCGATGCGAACGCCGAAACGCAGTGCCTCGTGATCGATGCGATGGGCGTGATGATGCGCTACTTCGCGGCTTGCAACCTGGCGTTCGTCGCAGGGTCGCTGGTGCCGGTCGGTGGCCACAATGTGCTGGAACCCGCGGCGCTGTCCAAGCCAGTGGTGGTCGGGCCGTATACCTTCAACTTCGAGGAAATCACCCGCACCATGATCGACGCCGGCGCTGCGCGCCGCGTGACGTCGGCGGAAGAATTGGGCGCGACGGTGCTCGAATTGCTGCGCGACCCGGCTGAACTTGCGCGGATGGGCGCGGCGGCGCGCATGGTATGCGCGCGTGAGCGCGGCGCCGCGCGGCGCACGATGGTGCTGCTCGGCAGGATTTTCGCGCGAGCCCGATACGCGCAAAGCGATACAGTTTCCGAGAAGTCGCGGCGGAGCCTGCCCCGGACTTGACCCGGGAGTGCCCGGTTGCTCCCTACTGCAGCAACGCGTTGACCGCTTCCAGATCCTTCACCGACAACGTGCCCGCTGCGAATTCGAGGTTGAGCTGGTTGATCACGTAGGCGTGGCGCGCTTGCGAGTAGTTGCTTTCCGCCTGAAACAGCGTCTGCTGCGCGAACAACACGTCGATGATCGTCTGGCTTCCGACTTCGTAGCCGGCCTGGGTGGACTGCAGCGCTTTCTGTGCGGAGACCACGGCTTCCTTCTGCGCCTGCACCTGACTGATGCCGGCGCGGATCGAATTGAACGCGTTGCGGGTGTTGGCGACGATCTGGCGGCGATCCTGTTCCAGGATGTCGCCGGCCTGGTCGCGCTGCGCGATCGCCTGTCTTTCGCGTGCAATGATGCCGCCGCCCTGGACCAGCGGGACAGTCAGCACCAGCCCCACGGTGGTGTCGTTGCGACGGGAGTTGTCGCGCAGGACGGGATCGGGACTTCCATCGATCGCCGCGCCGATATTGCCCGGTCCCCACGCGGGATTGCGGGAATAGCTGACCGACGCACCCAACGTCGGCAGGTGGGCGGCGTGCGCGGCGGTGACGTCATGGCGCGCCGCCTCGACCTGTTCGCGTTGCGCCTGCAGCGAAGGGTTGGTGCTCAGCGCGGTGCTGACCCACGCTTCGGGATCGTCGGGCTGCGGCGGATTCAACGGCAGCTTGTCCCGCAACACCCGCAGGTCCACCGGTTGTTTTCCGGTGATCTGCGCCAGTGCTTCGCGGTCGTTGTACAGCGTGGTGCGCGCCTGGATCACCGCGGCCGCCGCCGCGGCTTCCTGGGCGCGCGCGGAATCGGCATCGGTGATGGCTGACAGGCCGACGCTGTATTTCGCCTGCGCCGCGTCCAGTTGCTTCTGCAGGGCCTTCTGGTTGGCTTCGGCGTAGCGCAATTGGTCCTGGTCGTTCAGCACCGTGAAGTATGCGGTCGCCACGCGCAGGATCAGGTCCTGCCCGGCCGCGACATACTGGGCTTCGGTCGACCTGGCATTGGCTTTGCTGGAGCGCCACTGCTCGAAGCGACCCAAGTCGAACAGCACCTGGTTGAGACCCACCGATTCGGTGCGCGAGCGCAGTCCGCCGCTGGAACTGGACCCGCTCACGAATTGCTGTCCGCCGTCGGGCCGCTGGATCAATTGCGACTCGTAGCCGGTGCCGTGGCTGTCGTTGAACGAAACGCTCCCATTGAGTTGCGGCAGCAGGGTGGAGCGCGAGATCGCGGCGCCCGCCTGCCCGATCCGGCTTTGCGCCTCCGCCTGCATCAACACCGGATCGGATTGCAGCGCCTGGCGATAAGCGTCCATCAGGTCCTCGGCATGCGCCGAAGCCGCGCCGGCAAGGCCCAGCGCCGCGACGATGGCGACGGCGCAGGCGCGCAGCGCGAAGGGACGACCGGAGGCGGAACTTGAATTCATGCGAAAGGAATCCTTGAGGCTGCGTGCGGCCGAAGCATCGGCACGAATCACGTTGGTCGGGTCACAAATAAAAAGCTGGTTTGGGTTCCGCGCCCGCGAGGTAGGGCACATCGGTTTCGAACAGGCGATCCTCGATCCAGCCGCCGTCGGCCGCGCGCTGCAACAGCAGCGCCTGCATCGCCGGTTCGGCGCCGCGGATCACGAACATGCGGCCGGCGGGTGTCAGCCAGTCGCCGAAAAGGGAAGGCAATTCGGCCACCGCGCCGGTGACCGCGATGGCATCGAAAGATTGCGCCGGCCGGAAACCCGCCAAGGCGTCCGCCTGAAGACACTCGACATTCGCGATGGCAAGCGACCGTAGGCGTACCCGGGCCGCATCGACGAATTCGGCGCGGCGGTCGATGCTGGTGACCTGCGCGCCGAGCTTGGCCAGGCAGGCTGCGAAGTAGCCGCTGCCCGTGCCGATTTCCAGTACGCGCTCGCCGGGTAGCGGCAGCAGCGCCTGCAGCGCGCGGCCTTCCAGCACCGGTTTCCACATCATCTCGCCGTGCCCGAGCGGCAACGCGACATCGGCATACGCCACCGCCTTGTAGGCAGGTTGCACGAAGGCATCGCGCGGCAGCGCCGACAGCACGCCCAGGACGCGTGCATCCAGCACTTCCCATGGCCGGACCTGGTTTTCCACCATGTTGCGGCGAGCAGTTTCGAGCTGGGCATTCGTGTTCATGTCGATCACAACTTCCTGCATTGATCAAAATCGCCCAAGCATAAGGCGCACAGCGCAAGGCGGGCAATGCGTGCAGCGTGCCGGTGGCATGGTTGCCCACGAAGTGCCGGAAGTCACCGCGCTTTGGTGACAGCGGTCATTTGCGCAAGCGGAGGGGTAAAAGCACGTTCCGGGCCAAATCTGGACGCGTCATTTTGACTTCGAAATCAGCTACATGGGAGCGCGCGTCGAGCGTGAAACCTGTCCGCGGACGACCCGCGGACAGCCCCGGACAGGGATTGTGATCCAGGTCAATCGGACAAATATGTACTGGAGCGTATACTAACCCCATTGTCATTGACTGCAGGACCCTGCCTTGCGACGCCCATGAACGCCTTACCAGAACGTTGCAGCGGCCCCGGACGGCCCAAGGATCTCGAAAAACGCGCCGCGATTCTGGAGGCGGCCAAGCGTCTGTTCCCGCGGCACGGCTTCGAGGGCACCAGCATGGACGCGGTCGCGGCCGAGGCCGGCGTTTCCAAGCTGACGGTGTACAGCCATTTCGGTGGCAAGGAAGCGCTGTTCATCGAAACCATCCGCTGCAAGTGCGACGGCCTGATGCCGTGTTCGCTGTTCGAGGTGAACGTCGACGCACCCGTGCGCGGCCAATTGCTCGGCGTCGCCCGCGCGTTTTTCGCGATGATGATGAGCGATGGTGCGCTGGGCATGCATCGCACCCTAGTCGCGAGCTCGCAGCAATCGCCCAAGCTCGCCAAGCTGTTCTGGGAAGCCGGCCCGATGCAGGTGCAGGCGGCGCTCGCCGAGATGCTGCAGGAGGAGGTCGATGCGCGTCAGCTCGACATCGCCGACACGCGTCGTGCCGCCAGCCAGTTCTTTTCGCTGCTGAAGGGCGAACACCACGCCCGCATGCTGTTCGGCTGCGGCCAGCCGACCACCCAGGAGGTCGAAGCGCACCTGGAAGCGACGGTGGATATGTTCCTCAGGGCCTACGGTTCCCGTTGATCGCGAGTGTGGTCGTGTGCTTCCTGATGGCGGCTGATCGAAGCGGCTGTCGTGGAAAGTCAGGGCACGGATGCCCGTTCTGGTGTTCCGGTGGTTGCTACCGATGCGCTCGCCGTTGCATCCAACGAGGCTGCGATCATGGATGCTCGCACCAATTCATGCTTCAATGGCACATTGAAGCGGGGGTGCCGCACGCGAAGGATCGCCTCGGCTGAGACATACCCTTGGAACCTGATCCGGTTCGCACCGGTGTAGGGAGCTTCGCCGCACGACCGTCGCTGTTCGTGCGCTTGGCGCCACCGCTCATGTCCCGCGCAAACGCGCGGCTCTTCCATGCAGCGGATCGACGCCGATGAATGCCCAACCCTCCGAATTGCTGCGCCAGGCGCAGACCCTCTCCGAAACCGTCACCTCGCCGATTCGCGGTTCGCGCAAGACGTACGTGCGCGGCAGCCGCGACGACCTGCGCGTACCGATGCGCGAGATCGTGTTGACCGACACGCCGGCAATGTTCGGCGTGGAAACCAATGCGCCGTTCACGGCGTACGACACATCCGGCCCCTACACCGACACCGCGTTCACGGCGGATCTCGTGGCCGGGCTGCCTAAACTGCGCGCGACATGGATCGCCGAGCGCGGCGACACCGAAGAGTTGCCGAGTCGCACCTCCGAATTCGGCAGGCGCCATGCCGAAGCCGCGTTGCTGGCGGACGTGCGTTTTCCGAACCTCCCGAAGCCGCGGCGCGCGAAAGCCGGGGCGAATGTCACGCAGATGCATTACGCGCGGCAGGGCGTCGTGACACCGGAAATGGAATTCATCGCGATCCGGGAAAACCAGAAGCTCGATGCGCTGCGCGGCAGCGCACTGGCGCAGCAACATCCGGGCCAATCCTTCGGCGCATCGATTCCGAAAGAAATCACTGCCGAGTTCGTGCGCGACGAAGTCGCCCGCGGGCGCGCGATCATCCCCTGCAACATCAACCACCCCGAAACCGAGCCGATGGTCATCGGCCGCAACTTCCTCACCAAGATCAACGCCAACATCGGCACCTCGGCGGTGACCAGTTCGATCGCGGAAGAAGTCGAAAAAATGGTGTGGTCGATCCGCTGGGGCGGCGACACCGTGATGGATCTTTCCACTGGCAAGTACATCCACGAAACCCGCGAGTGGATCATGCGCAATGCGCCGGTGCCGATCGGCACCGTGCCGATCTACCAAGCGCTGGAGAAAGTCGGCGGCGATGCGGAGGAGCTCACCTGGGAACTGTTCCGCGATACGCTGATCGAACAGGCCGAACAGGGCGTCGATTACTTCACCATCCACGCCGGCGTGCTGCTGCGCTTCGTGCCGCTGACCGCCAAACGTGTCACCGGCATTGTCTCGCGCGGCGGCTCGATCATGGCCAAGTGGTGCCTCGCGCATCACAAGGAAAGTTTCCTCTATACGCACTTCGAAGAAATGTGCGAAATCATGAAGTCCTACGATGTCGCCTTCTCGCTCGGCGATGGCCTGCGCCCTGGTTGTATTGCCGATGCGAACGATGAAGCACAGTTCGCCGAACTCGATACGCTGGGTGAGCTGACCGACATCGCGTGGAAGCACGACGTGCAGGTGATGATCGAGGGCCCCGGCCACGTGCCGATGCATCTCATCAAGGAAAACATGGACCGGCAATTGGAGAAATGCCACGAGGCGCCGTTCTACACGCTGGGGCCGCTGACGACCGACATCGCGCCCGGCTATGACCACATCACCAGCGCGATCGGCGCCGCCATGATCGGCTGGTACGGCACGGCAATGCTGTGCTACGTCACGCCGAAGGAACACCTCGGGCTGCCCGACAAGAACGACGTGCGCGAAGGCATCGTCGCTTACAAGATTGCCGCGCACGCCGCCGATCTCGGCAAGGGCCATCCCGGCGCGCAGGCGCGCGACAACGCGTTGTCCAAGGCGCGCTTCGAGTTTCGCTGGGAAGACCAGTTCAACCTTGGTCTCGACCCCGACAAGGCCAAGGAATTCCACGACGAAACCCTGCCCAAGGATGCCGCCAAGACCGCACACTTCTGCTCGATGTGCGGACCGAAGTTCTGCTCGATGAAAATCACCCAGGACGTGCGCGACTACGCGCGCGAACACGGCGTCGAAGCAATCGCGGCGCTGGATGAAGGCATGGCCGAAAAAGCCGTCGAGTTCCGCGAGCAGGGTGGCGCGGTGTATCGCAAGGCGTGATAGCCGCCGTCAATGGATGCCATCGATACCATGTGTTGGCGTCCTTCACGGACGCGGGACTACACTTGCCATCCAGCAACATGACACGCGAAGGAGTGATGCGATGGCCACCAAGAAACCGTTCCTCAGCGACATCAAGGCGATCCAGAAACGCGCGCGCGAACAGATCCACAAGGGGGCGATCACCGATGGCTACAAGGCCGACCGCAAGGAAGTGATCAAGCTGTTGAACGAGGCGCTGGCAACCGAGATCGTGTGCGTGTTGCGCTACAAGTACCACTACTTCATGGCTTCGGGCATCAACGCGCAAAGCGTCGCGGCTGAATTCCTCGAACATGCGAACGAAGAACAGGGCCACGCGGACCAGATCGCCGAGCGCATCACCCAGTTGGAGGGAACGCCCAATCTGTCGCCCGAAGGCCTGCAGACGCGCAGTCATTCGGAGTACGTCGAGGGCGACGATCTGGTGGACATGATCAAGGAGAACCTGGTTGCCGAGCGCATCGCGATCGAAACCTACAGCGAGATGGTGCGCTATCTCGGCAGCGACGATCCGACCACCCGCCGGATGATGGAAGAAATCCTCGCGGTGGAAGAAGAACACGCCGAAGACATGAGCACGCTGCTCGAACAGCTCGGTCACAAGGGCGAACCCGCCAAGGCGCGACCGGGAAAGAGCGGCTGAACCAAAGCGGACGCGTGTGGCGCCAACGAGCGCGGATCAGCACGCCGTCGCGTTGATCCGCGCCTGGCGCGTTTCCGCAGGCTGGAAAATGTCGCGGCACGGGTCGTTTTTGCCGGACCGCGTTGATCCGTGAATTTGCGACACGAATACAACGCCGTCCGTTATGCTGCGCCGCGCATGAACACTGGAATGCCTTCTGATTCGCCATGGCGCTGGCTGGCGCTGTGGTTCGTGCTGCTGCTGCCGCT
>JAICIW010000033.1 GCA_025928735.1 Rhodanobacteraceae bacterium
AAGCTTCTGGAAAAGCGCCACCTGTTGTTCTGCTACCTGCATCTTGCGCCCGATCCCAAGCTCACCAAGGCGTTGTTGAAGATCGGCCTGACCGGCGTGGCGTTCGAGAGCGTGCAGGAAATCGATGGTTCGCTGCCGCTGCTGACGCCGATGTCGGTGGTGGCAGGCAAGCTTGCGACCCAGGTCGGCACGACGCTGCTGCATCAACCGAACGGCGGCAAGGGCAAGTTGCTCGGCGGCCTGGCTGCGACCGAGCGCGGCAAGGTCGTGGTGCTGGGCGCAGGCGTGGCCGGCGGCAACGCAGCGAAACTCGCGGCCCGTGGCGGTACCAACGTGGTGGTGTTCGACAAGCGCCCGGATCGCCTGGCGCAGGCACGCGGCTGGGGCGACAACGTGACGGCGTTGTACGCATATGAATCTGCGGTGGCCGAGGAAGTCGCGACCGCCGACCTCGTCGTCGGCGCAGTGCTGGTGCCCAGCGCCAAGGCGCCGCACGTGGTCACCCGCAAGATGGTAAAGACGATGGAGAAGGGCAGCGTGCTGGTCGACATTTCCATCGACCAGGGCGGTTGCTTCGAGACCTCCAAGCCGACGACCTGGAAGGATCCAACCTACGTTGTCGATGGCGTCACGCATTTTTGCGTCACCAACATGCCGGGCGCGGTGCCGCAGACGTCTTCGCAGGCGATCTCCGCGGCGATCCTGCCGTACGTGACGCGTCTTGCGCAGAAGAACTGGCACAAGGATGTGATTCTCGCCAGCGGTATCAATGTCGAGGGCGGGGAGCTGGTGCATCCGGCGCTGAAGGGCATGAAGCTCTGATACCGAAGCAAGGGGCTTGCGCCGTTTGGATCGGCAATGCGGAGTTGCCAACCCGTGTTGGGCTTCCCCCGGATCAAGTCCGGGGTCAGCCCAACCTGCACACCTGTCGTCATTCCGGGGCCGTTCGCAGCTTCATCGCGAACGGAACCCGGAATCGGTTTCAAACCCGTCGTGCAAAAGCTTGGCCCTCGCCGAAACGGCGTTATAGTCAGCGCGCTTGACGTTATCGGGAATCGAGGTCGTTGCGCGTGGCGCGTGCCAGAGTTCAGGCTGAAACCAAATCCGCGGGGATGAGCGATCGCACGCGACGGCTGTTGCGCGAAGCCGCGGCGTTGCTGTTGTTCCCGCTCGCCGTATATTTGTTCGCGTGTCTGGTCGGTTACAGCGCGACCGATCCGGGCTGGTGGCACTCGGGTGTGCCGGGGCAGCCCGTGCACAATTTCGGTGGCTCGATCGGGGCGTACATCGCCGATTTGCTGTTTCATTTGTTCGGCGTGGTCGCCTACGCGTTCCCGGTGCTGCTGGTGGTGCTCGCCGTCGGCGTGCTGCGTGGCTGGTACCGGCGCGACGAAAGCGAGAACAAGTGGGAGCCCAGCCTGCGCTTGATCGGGTTCGTGGCATTTTTCGTGGGCTGTTGCGGGTTGGCCTGGTTGCATGCGTCCGATCCGGAATGCAGCAACGTCGCCGCTGCCGGTGGCCTTCTTGGGTGCGGTGCGGGCGGCATGCTGCATCGGGGCTTCGGCGAACTCGGTGCGTTGTTGTTGCTGTTCGCGCTGGCGTTGATCGCGGTCACCTGGATCACCGGCCTGTCGTGGTTTCGGGTGATGGACTGGACCGGGCAACAGGTATTGACGGGTGCAGCGTGGGCCCGCGGCAGGTTGAAGCGCGCGCCGGAAACCCTGGCTGCGCGTGCTGCGCGCGTCGAACGTGAAACCGCGCGCAAGGAAGACAGCGAGCGCCGCGCCAAGCGCGAGCCGGTACGCATCGAGCCCGCACCTGCACCGATCGTCAAGAGCGAACGCGCCAAGCGCGAGACCCAGATCCCGCTGTTCACCGGGGCTGCCAGTGAAGGCGAAGTACCGCCGCTGTCGTTGCTGCAGGAGCCGCAGCCGCAGACGGGCAAGGGCTACTCCGAAGAAACGCTGGAGGTGCTGTCGCGCCAGGTCGAGATGAAGCTGAAGGATTTCCGGATCGACGCGCACGTGGTCTCGGCGCATCCCGGTCCCGTGATCACGCGTTTCGAACTGGAGCCCGCGCCCGGCGTGCGCGGCAGCCAGATTTCTTCGCTGGACAAGGACATCGCGCGTGGTTTGTCGCTGGTCAGCGTGCGCGTGGTCGACGTGATTCCCGGCAAGAACGTGATCGGCCTGGAAATCCCGAATGCGCATCGCGAGATCGTGTACCTCTCCGAGATTTTCGGGTCACGCGAATACGGCGATGCGCGCTCGCCGCTGTCGCTGGCGCTCGGCAAGGACATCGGCGGACGACCGGTGGTGGTCGATCTCCAGAAGATGCCGCATTTGCTGGTGGCGGGCACCACGGGTTCGGGCAAGTCGGTGGCGCTGAACGCGATGGTGTTGTCGCTGCTGTTCAAGGCCAAGCCGGCCGACGTGCGGATGATCATGATCGACCCCAAGATGCTGGAGCTGTCGGTGTACGACAAGATTCCGCATCTGCTGGCGCCGGTCGTCACCGACATGAAGGAGGCCGCCAACGCGCTGCGCTGGTGTGTCGCGGAGATGGAACGTCGCTACAAGTTGATGGCGGCGGTGGGCGTGCGCAATCTCGCGGGTTTCAACAAGAAGGTGCGCGACGCCGAGGCCGCGGGGCAGCCGCTGCCAGACCCGCTGTTCAAGGCCAATCCTGAGGCGTCCGAAGAGAAAGCCGAACCGCTGCAGCCGCTACCGTTCATCGTGGTGATCATCGACGAATTCGCCGACATGATGATGATTGTCGGCAAGAAGGTCGAGGAGCTGATCGCGCGGTTGGCGCAGAAGGCGCGCGCGGCGGGCGTGCACCTGATCCTCGCGACGCAACGTCCGTCGGTGGACGTGATCACCGGTCTGATCAAGGCCAACATTCCGACGCGTATCGCGTTCCAGGTGTCATCGAAAATCGATTCGCGCACGATCCTGGACCAGTCCGGCGCGGAAACCCTGCTGGGCAACGGCGACATGCTGTATCTGCCGCCCGGCACCGCGACGCCCGAACGCGTGCATGGTGCGTTCGTGGGCGACGACGACGTGCACAAGGTGGTCGAGTGGCTGCGCACCCAGGGCGAGCCGAACTATATCGACGGCGTGCTGGAAGAAGTGCAGACGCTCGGCGATGGCAAAATCATCAATGAATCCGGTTTGCCCGAGGAAGAGGATGGCAACGACGACAACGCGCTGTACGACAGGGCGGTGCAAATCGTCACCAGCAGCCGGCGCGCCTCGATTTCCGGCGTGCAGCGTCACCTGCGCATCGGCTACAACCGCGCCGCGCGGTTGATCGAGCAGATGGAACAGGAGGGCGTGGTCAGCGCGCCGCAGCACAATGGACAGCGCGAGGTCATCGCACCGCCGCCGGTTTAGTGTGCCCGTCATCCCGGAATCGCGAAGCGATATCCGGGACCCGGTGACTTGAAAGCGCAGGGTTTAATGCGATTCATCCGCCGCTGGCATCATGTGGCGCGCCATCAGGAGTTCCTCATGCGTAAATTGGTGTTGTGGGTTGTGCTGTCCTTCGTTGCGGGTTCGGCGTTCGCCGCCACCGGCGCGCGCGCGCGCCTTGACGCATTCGCGAACGGCCTGCACGCGTTGCGCGGCAACTTCAGCCAGACCGTGTACGACGCGCACGGCAACATCACTGGTTCCAGCCATGGGTTGCTCGCGCTCCAGGCTCCGCGCCTGTTCCGCTGGCAGGTCACCGATCCGTACCAGCAATTGATCGTGGCCGACGGCAAGAAGGTGTGGGTGTATGAACCCGACCTCGAGCAGGTGACGGTGCGCGACCAAGGCAGCGAGGAAGCCCACAGTCCGCTGACGGTACTCACCGATCTCTCGCAACTCGACGGCGAATTCAAGACCACCGACGCGGGCGCCCGCGAAGGCCTCGAATGGCTGCGCCTGGTTTCGCGCAGCAAGGAACCGCAATTCGAATACGCCGAGATCGGCTTCGACGCAACTGGTCCGCGCCGGATGATCTTCAAGGACACCTTGGGCAACCGCACCGAGATCGCGTTTTCCGGATGGGAACGCAATCCGCAACTTGCGGCCGACACTTTCAAGTTCGTGCCGCCCCAAGGCACCGACGTGGTGGGTGATACGGACACCAAGCCCTGAGCCGCCGCGCCTCTCGTCGTGATCGCCAGGTTGCCGCGTTGGGTGTTGTGGGGCGGGGTCGGACTGGCGTTCATCGCCGGTATGATCAACGCCATGGGTTACCTGGGCTTTCGTCATCAGGCGGTGACGCACATGACGGGCACCACGTCGATTCTCGGCATCGTGGCGGTGCAGGGCGACCTGGGCGACGTGCTGCATTTCGGCGTCATGTTGCTGGCGTTCGTGGCTGGCTGCGCGCTCAGCGGATTCATCGTGGGCGACAGCGCGTTGCGACTTGGTCGCCGTTACGGGGTGGCGCTGGCAATCGAGTCCGCATTGTTGTTTCTCGCGGTGCCGCTGTTGCACCAGCAAAACGATGCGGGCTTGTGGCTTGCGGCAGCCGCGTCCGGGCTGCAGAACGCGATGGCCGCGACCTACAGCGGCGCGGTCGTGCGAACCAGCCACGTATCGGGAATCGTGACCGATCTCGGCATGTTCCTCGGCCACTGGATGCGCGGTGACAAGCCCGACGGGCGTCGGGTGCGCCTGTACGGCGCGTTGTTCATCGGCTTTCTCGGTGGCGGCGTGGCCAGCGCGCTCGCCTTTCCGTATTGGCAGGAGCGCACCTTGCTGGCGCCGGCGGTGTTGACCGGGTGCGTAGGCATCGCATACGCGGCGTACCGGCACTGGCTTGGCGCTCGCGCGCAAGCCGGATGATCGTTCGGTCCATGCTGGTCGCTGCAACCATCCACGGCAGGGGTATGTCGAACTCCGGGGCGATCGCGGGAGAGCAAGCTTGGTGCGCGGCCCGGTCGCCTGTCTACTTGGCACGTGACGAGCGATCCGACGCCGGAGTCAGGGTGCCGGGAGACGTGCGATTCTCTAAGATGCGCTGATGCCACGCCGAATCGCCAGCCCAGCAAGCAACGCGCTGTTTCCAGAATCCGATGCGCTGAAACCGCTCGCCGAACGAATGCGCCCGCGCACGCTGGATGAAATCGTCGGGCAGGATCGCCTGCTTGGCCCCGCTAGTGCGCTGCGGCGTGCACTGGAAGCCGGCAGCGTGCACTCGATGGTGCTGTGGGGGCCGCCCGGTTGCGGCAAGACCACGCTGGCACTGTTGGTTGCTCGGTATGCCGATGCGCATTTCCAAGCGATTTCCGCGGTGTTGTCAGGCCTCGCCGACGTGCGCAAGGCACTGGCGGAAGCGGAAGGCCTGTTCGCGCAGGGCCGGCGCAGCGTGCTGTTCGTGGACGAAGTGCACCGCTTCAACAAAGCCCAGCAGGATGCCTTCTTGCCGCACATCGAACGCGGCGTGATCGTGTTCGTCGGTGCGACGACCGAGAATCCGTCGTTCGAATTGAATTCGGCGTTGCTGTCGCGCTGCCGCGTGCACGTGATGGACGCGGTGGGCGCCGACGCCATCGTCGTCGCACTGAAGCGTGCGCTGACTGACGACGAACGGGGGCTCGGCGAACTGCATCTGCAGGTCGATGACGAAGCCTTGTCGTTGATGGCCAAGGCCGCCGATGGCGATGTGCGCCGGGCATTGACGTTCCTCGAAATCGCGGCGGAGCTGGCGCATGAAAACCGCATCGACGAATCGACGCTGCAGCAGGTGCTGGCCGATCGGACCCGCCGCTTCGACAAGGGCGGCGAGCAGTTCTACGACCAGATCTCGGCGTTGCACAAGTCGGTGCGTTCTTCCGATCCCGACGCCGCGCTGTACTGGCTGGTCCGGATGCTCGACGGCGGCTGCGAACCGCTGTATCTCGCGCGACGCATGGTGCGGATGGCCGTCGAAGACATCGGGCTTGCCGATCCGCGTGCGTGGCAACTCACGCTGCATGCGTGGGATACCTACGAGCGACTGGGTTCGCCCGAAGGCGAACTTGCCCTGGCCGAAGCCGTGCTCTATCTCGCGATGGCGCCCAAGAGCAACGCGGCCTACGTGGCCTATGGTGCTGCGCGAGCCAACGTGCGCGAAAGCGGCACGCTGGAAGTGCCGATGCATTTGCGCAACGCGCCGACCAAGCTGATGAAGGGACTCGGCTACGGCAAGGATTACCAATACGATCCCGACATCGAAGGCGGCGTCGCGCTGGACCAGCAATGCTTGCCCGATGCGTTGGCGGGCACCGAGTTCTACGCGCCGACCGCGAACGGCATCGAGGCGAAGATCAGGGAAAAGCTCAACGCGTTGCGTGCGGCGCGGACGAAAGCGCACGAGAAATAAGCCCCTCCCCCGGACGGGGAAGCCGTCTTGAGGGAGCCTGTTTGCGCAGCGTCGCCGCGCGCCGCGATAATGCGAGATTCTCAGGTTTCTGGAATCGTCCCATGCTGGACCCGGTATTGCTGCGCGTGCATCTCGCCGACACCGCGGTGCGCCTGAAAACGCGCGGCTATGCGCTCGATGTCGCCGCCATCGAATCGTTGGAATCCGACCGCAAGCGCCTCGCGACCGAAACCCAGGAACTGCAGGCGCTCAGGAATTCGCGTTCCAAGGCGATCGGACAAGCCAAGGCGAAGGGCGAGGATGTCGCGCCGATCATGGCCGAAGTTGGCGGCATCGGCGACAAGTTGAAGGCGAATGAAGCCGCGCTGGCCGAGGTGCAACAGAAGCTGTCGGCGATCGCGCTTGGCATTCCCAATCTCCCGGACACTGCGACACCCGTCGGCAAGGATGAAAGCGAAAACGTCGAGGTGTCGCGCTGGGGCACGCCGCGTACGTTCGATTTCGAAGTGAAGGATCATGTCGAACTAGGCGCTCGCCACGGCTGGCTGGATGGCGAAGCCGGCGCAAAATTGTCGGGTGCACGCTTCACGGTGCTGCGCGGCGAGCTTGCGCGACTGCACCGTGCGCTCGCGCAGTTCATGCTGGATCTGCACACGGGCGAGCACGGCTATACCGAATGCAACGTGCCGCTGTTGGTCAATCCGGAAACGATGCAGGGCACGGGGCAGTTGCCGAAGTTCGAGGAGGATTTGTTCTCCACGGCTGTGGGCGAAACAAAACGCTATCTGATTCCTACGGCCGAAGTGTCGCTGACCAATCTGGTACGCCACTCGATCGTCGAAGCCGACGCGCTGCCGATGCGTATGACTGCGCATACGCCGTGCTTCCGCGCCGAGGCCGGTTCCTATGGCAAGGACGTGAAGGGCATGATCCGCCAGCACCAGTTCGAGAAGGTCGAGTTGATGCAGATTGTCGAGCCATCGAAATCGATGGATGCGCTGGAGGAATTGACCGGTCACGCCGAGGAGGTGTTGCAGAAGCTCGACCTGCCGTATCGCAAGATGGCGCTGTGCACCGGTGACATGGGTTTCGCGGCCGCCAAAACCTACGATCTGGAAGTCTGGCTGCCGTCGCAGCAGACCTATCGCGAGATTTCTTCGTGTTCCAACTGCACCGATTTCCAGGCGCGCCGCATGCAGGCGCGCTGGCGTAATCCCGCGACCGGAAAACCGGAACTGGTGCACACGCTCAATGGCAGCGGACTTGCTGTCGGCCGCTGCCTGATCGCGGTGATGGAGAACTGCCAGAACGCCGATGGTTCGATCATGGTGCCGGAAGTGCTGCGGCGATACATGGCAGGCGCGGCCCGGATTGTGTAGAAATTCGCATCTGCAACACCCGGCAACATACAATCGTCATCCCGGCGAAAGCCGGGATCCATTTTTCTCTCTTGCGTGAGAAAGGGTCAAGATGGATTCCGGGTTCCGACCCGATAAAACCGGGTCGGCCCCGGAATGACGAACACTTTCGGAGAGATGGCTGAGTGGTCTAAAGCACCGGACTTGACTGCGGAGGCAGGATGCCGGAGCGAACATCGGCGTAAGCCGATGGCCCGAAGGGCGAGGCGCAGGACGCGCCGAGTCAATCCGGCATGATGCGTTTGAGGCTGGGGAGGGATGGCAGAGTGGTCGAATGCACCGGACTTGAAATCCGGCAGGGGCGCAAGCCCCTCGTGGGTTCAAATCCCACTCCCTCCGCCACTCCCTGATCGGTTTACACTGCCTCGCACGACGATGATGCGGAGCGCGTGATGGCGGACGAGCGCAAACCGAAGATCGAACCGTATCCCGGTCCCGCTGGCGGCTGGGGTTCGGTGAAATCGGTGACGGCGATCCTGAAGCGAGAGCAGGTGCCGATTCCCTCGACGGTGAAGGAGCTGTGGCGACAGAACAAGCCGCGCGGTTTCACTTGCGTGTCGTGTGCATGGCCGCAGCCCGCCAGCCCCGCGAAGTTCGAATTCTGCGAGAACGGCGCCAAGGCGAGTGCCTGGGAGTTGACCAGCCTGCGCACCACGCCGGAGTTTTTCGCCGAGCACACCTGCACCGAATTGCTCGGTTGGTCCGATCACGATCTCGAACAGCAGGGTCGTCTGACCCATCCGCTGCGGTACGACCGCGCGACGGACACGTACTTGCGGTGCGGATGGAGCGAAGCGTTCGAAGCGATCGGTGCTGAGCTGAAGCGGCTGCGCGAAACCGATCCGAAATCGGTGGTGTTTTACGCATCGGGTCGCGCCTCGCTGGAAACGAGTTACCTGTACGCATTGTTCGCGCGGCTGTACGGCAACAACAACTTGCCGGATTCCTCCAACATGTGCCACGAAGCCACTGGCGTCGCGCTGCGCAAGAGCGTCGGCTCCGCGGTCGGCACGGTGGTGCTGGACGATTTTGCCAGGACCGACTGCATCTTCTTCTTCGGCCAGAACGCTGGCGTCAACAGTCCACGCATGCTGCACGACTTGCAGAAAGCCGCGAAACGCGGCGCGCCGATCGTGGTCTTCAATCCATTGCGCGAGCGCGGGCTGGAGCGTTTCACCAATCCGCAAAGTCCGGTCGAGTTGCTGGCGGGCAAGGAAACACCGCTGGCCACGCAATACCTGCAGGTGAAAGCAGGCGGCGACATCGCCGCGATCGCGGGATTGTGCAAGACGCTGGTTACTCTCGACGACGAAGCCGTAAAAAATGGTGCGCCACGCGTGTTGGACGCCGAGTTCATCGCGCAACACACCCATGGCTTCGAAGAGTTCGCGACATGGCTGCGCGCGCAATCATGGGACGACATCGAGGCCGCGTCTGGATTGCAACGCACCGAGCTGGAAAGTGCGGCGGCGACTTACGCCAAGGCTGATGCGGTGATCGGCGTGTACGGGATGGGCCTGACCCAGCACGTGCTTGGCGAATACAACATCCACATGTTTGCCAATTTCATGTTGTTGCGCGGCAACGTCGGCAAGCCCGGCGCCGGCCTGTGCCCGGTGCGCGGACATTCCAACGTGCAGGGTCAGCGCACGGTCGGCATCGCCGACGATCCGGCGCTGGTGCCGCTGGATCGCCTGGCCGATCAATACGGTTTCGAGCCGCCGCGCGAAAAGGGACTCAACACGGTTGAAACCTGCGAAGGCGTGCTGGATGAAACCGTGCATGGGTTCATCGGTCTCGGCGGCAATTTCCTGCGCGCGATTCCCGAGCAGGAACGGGTCACGGAGGCGTGGCACAAGCTGCGGCTTACGGTGCAGATCGCGACCAAGTTGAATCGTTCGCACCTCATCAATGGCGAGGTTGCGTATCTGCTGCCATGCCTCGGGCGCATTGAGCGCGTCGAGGAAAACGGCAAGTCGCAGGTGCTGTCCACCGAGGACTCCACCAGCTGCATCCATGCTTCAGTGGGCAAGGCCGAGCCGGCCAGTCCGGAATTGCTGTCGGAAACCCGGATAGTGGTGGAGCTTGCCAGACGCACGCTCGCGCCCAACCCCAAGGTGCCATGGGACGGCTGGGTCAACGATTACGCGACGATCCGCGATGCGATCGAGCAGACCTACCCCGAGCAGTTCAAGGATTTCAACCAGCGCATGTGGCAACCCGGTGGATTCCATCGCCCGAACAGTGCGCGCGACCGCGTGTGGAAAACCGACACCGGCAAGGCCAATTTCATCCTGCCGCCGGTGCTGACCGCCACCGGGTTCGAAGATGCACCGAACCGCTTTCGGCTGATGACGATGCGTTCGAACGACCAGTTCAACACCACCATTTACGGCTACGACGATCGCTTTCGCGGCATCGAGGGTACCCGCGAAGTGGTGCTGATGAATCCTGACGACATCACGCGGCTAGGATTGCGCGATGGCCAGACGGTGAAGCTGTTGTCCGATGCCGGCGACGGGGTTCACCGTGAAGTCCGCGGTTTGCGCGTGGTCGCATTCGACATTCCGCGTGGCTGCGTGGGTGGTTACTACCCGGAATGCAATCCGCTGATTCCGCTGTCGCATCATGCGTTGTACAGCAAGACGCCGGCGGCGAAGTCGGTGCCGGTGCGAATTGTCGCGTGACGTCTCGTTGCGTCCGTCGTCCCGGCGAAGTCGCATTCTCCTCCCCCCTTCAAAGGGGGAGGCTGGCAGGGGGGAGGGGTTTGCTCCCGACTTTTTCGAAGACATGTGGTGTTTCCAATCCGTCCCCACCCAAACCCTCCCCCTTGAAGGGGGGGGAGTCGACTCGTGATTCATCTGATGAAGGATTCTCTGCGACGTTGTCACGCCGCAACGCGCGCTTCGCCTTCGATCTGCCGGCGCGCCTTTGCCATGGCAGCGTCGCGCTGTGCGGCGCCGAGGTTCAAGCCTTCCGCGCGCACGAATTCGGGGTTGTCGACGCCGATGAATTCGAATACCCGGCGCAGATAGGCTTCCTGGAAGTCGGATGCCTTGCCGGCCGCATCGCTGTAGATGCCGCCGCGCGCCGATGCAATGATCACACGCTTGCCGCCGGCCAAGCCTTCCGGCCCGTTCTCCGTGTAGCGAAAGGTCTTGCCTGCGGCCAGGATACGGTCAATCCACGCCTTGAGTTGGGTGGGTATGGCGAAGTTGTACATCGGCGCGCCGATCACCACGATGTCGGCACTGAGGAATTCATCGAGGATTTCCGCATTGCGCGCGACGCACGGGTGGCTGTTCTCCAGCACGGGCGTGAAATGCGGCAGGGTTTGCGCGGCGAGATCGCGACGGATCACTTCGATATCCGCATGTTCAGCGCGCAAGCGCGCGACGATCGCGGCAGTCAGGTTGCGCGACGCGGAATTTTCACCGAACACGCTGGAATCGATATGCAACAGTTTCATGGTGGTCTCCAGGTTGAGTCGCGTTTCGCGACAACCCGCAAACGATAGGCACTAGGCGCAGCTTCGATAAGATGGTGCAATCCGAACGCATCGTTCATCGTGGAGAACAACGTGGCTGCCGCCTACGGAACCTTGCCGGATCTCAACGACCTGTATTTCTTCGCGGCCGTGGTCGAGCACGGCGGTTTCTCAGCCGCCAGCCGCGCAATCGGCGTTCCGAAATCGCGTCTGAGCAAGCGCGTGTCGCAACTCGAGGACGGGCTTGGCATCCGCCTGTTGCAGCGGACCACCCGCAAGTTCGTGGTCACCGAAGCCGGCGAGCGCTTCTATCGCCACTGTCAGGCGATGTTGGCCGAAGTGCGCGCCGCGACCGAGGATGCAGCATCGCTGGGTGGCGAACCGCGCGGGCTGGTGCGGCTGAGCTGCCCGGTGTCGCTGACGCAGAGCCTGCTGGCTCCGCTGTTGCCGGTGTTCCTGGCGCGCCACCCGCAGGTGCAACTGCGGGTGCTATCCAGCAACCGGCGCGTGGATGTGATCGGCGAAGGTTTCGACATGGCCATCCGCGTGCGCGACAAGCTGGACACGGATGCCGAACTGGTGGCGCGCGGCTTCGGTCCCAGACGCGTGGTG
>JAICIW010000138.1 GCA_025928735.1 Rhodanobacteraceae bacterium
CAGTCGGTCGAAGACGAAATGCGCCGCGGGCGCGCCATGCCGGTGGCCATCCCGAACGCAATCTTCCTGCTGGATCACTTCGCCGGCGCGCCGTACATGCGGGACGCGCTGCAGCAGTGGCAATCCACGGACAGTTCGATGGCAGAGCTGTCGAAGATCGCCGAAACGTTGCATCGCACCTACGCCGACAACGCCATGACGCCCGCCGAGATTGCCCGGCAACGCGCGCGGATCACGGCCGTGAACGCGTTCATCGAACCGCGTTCCAACCAGTTTTCGCTCAACATCGCGCAGGGCGCAGTCTGGACCGGCAGGGTGTTGTTCGGCGGCATCCTGATTTCGGCGGCCATCGCGATCGTGCTGTGGCTGTGGATGGCGCGGCGCGTGTTGGCCGGCATCCGCGGCAGCGAGGAGCGTTATCGACTGTTGTTCGACAGTGCGCCGGACGCCATCCTGATGGTGGACGACCGCAGCGGCCGCGTGCTCGATGTGAACCGCACCGCCAGCGCGTGGACGGGGCGCGCGCCCCGCGAGCTGGTCGGCAACCACTATGCCGAGTTGTTCCAGAAGGATCCGCTGCAGAAGGGCGCGGCCGGCAACGGCGAGTTGCGCGCGGTGAACGGTCAACTCAAGCCGGTCGAAGCCCAGACCAGCACCGCGGAATGGGGCGAGCAGACGGTGCGCCAGGCGATCATCCGCGACATTTCCGAACGGGTCGAGAGCGAACGCGCACGCCGCACCGCCGCCGAGGCGCTCGCCAGCATCGCCGAAGGCGTGGTCATCGCCGACGCCGAGCGGCGCGTGGTGTCGGTGAACGCGGCGGCCACGCTGATCACCGGCCATACCGCCGAAAGCCTGATCGGCACCCGGCTGGACGATTCGCGCAGCATGCCGGATGGCACGCCGTTGCCGCGAGCGATGTGGGAACAGATCGCCGCAGCGCGCCACTGGTCCGGCGAAGTGCGCAGCACCCGCAAGGACGGCACCAGTTATCCCGAGCGGCTGAGCATCAGCACGATCCGCGACGTCGACCAGGGCGTGCTCCATTACGTCGCAGTGTTCAGTGACATCTCGGTGGCGAAAGCCGACCGCTACCGGCTGGAACATCTCGCCGCGCACGACGCACTGACGGGGCTGGTCAACCGTTCGGAATTCCAGAGCCATTGCGAGAGGGCCATCGAACGCGCGGTGCAGCATCGCGGGGCGGTGGCGGTGATGTTCATCGACCTCGATGCGTTCAAGTTCGTCAACGACAGCTACAGCCACGCCACCGGCGACCGCTTGCTGAAACTGGTGGCCGAGCGCATCACCCACGAACTGCGCGACGGCGACATCGCCGGCCGCATCGGCGGCGACGAATTCACGGTGTTGCTGCCGCGGCTGAGCTTGCGCGAAGACGCGACCCGATTGGCGGATCGGCTGTTGTCGGTGCTGTCGGAGCCGTTCCACGTCGACAGTTACGAAATCGTCGTCAGCGCCAGCATCGGCATCGCCGGCTACCCGCTGGACGGCGAGGATGCCAAGACGCTGATCTCCAGCGCCGACGCCGCGATGTACGCGGCCAAGACCGAAGAGCGCAACACCTGGCGCTTCTACCTGCCGATGATGCAGGCCAACGCGCGCCAACGCATGTTGCTGACCGCGGAATTGCGCCAGGCACTGCAGCAGGAAGAATTCCGGCTGGTCTACCAGCCCAGCGTGGAAATGCGCACGGGTCGAATTGTCGCCGTCGAGGCGCTGCTGCGCTGGCAACATCCGGAACGCGGCGAAATCCTGCCCGGCGAGTTCATTCCGGTCGCGGAAAGCATCGGGCTGATCCATCGCATCGACGAGTGGGTGATGCACGCGGTGTGCGCGCAGATCCACGCGTGGGACGAGGCCGGCATGCCGTCGATCCGGGTGGCGTTGAACGTGTCGGCGCGCTGGCTTGGCCATCCGGGATTCGTCGAAAGCGTCCGCCGCGCGTTGAACACGAATTCCGTGACGCCCGAACGCATCGTGCTGGAAATCACCGAAGGCGCGATGCTGCGACTGGGCGAGGAAACCGAGCGCACCATGCGCGCGCTGCATGCGCTGGGCATCGGCGTCGCGATCGACGACTTCGGCACCGGTTACGCGTCGATGGCCTACCTGAAGTTGCCGGCGGTGGCGTACCTGAAGATCGATCGCTCGTTCATCACCGGCTTGCCCGACGATGCGAATGACGTCGCGATCATCGGCGCGATGCTGGCAATGGCCGGCAGCCTCGGCCTCACCGCGATCGCCGAAGGCATCGAAACCGAAGGCCAGCACGACTTCCTGCTGCGCGCAGGCTGTGCCGAGGGGCAGGGTTATCTTTATTCGTATCCGCTGCAGCCCGCCGCGCTGGAGCGGATGTTGCGGCCCAAGCGCCATACACCGGGCACGAAACTGAAACTGGTGCCGCCGGTACGCAATTGAGTGCGCCTTCAGCGCGCCGTGAATTCCACGCCACAGCGATAGATGCGTTCGGCACCGGGCTCCAGCCGGATGCCGTCGGCGCATTCCGGGCGGTTGAAGGCGTCCGCCATGAACTCCATCGGTTCCAGCGCCACCGCGCTGCGCGCGCCCGCGCCCAGCGTGTCGCCGGTGAAGACGTGCATCACGCCGCTTTCCTGCCATACGGTCGCGGTGAAACCGTTGGCGGGGTCCGACAGCCGCGTGCGGATGCGTCCGTCGTCATCGGATACGAGATCGGTATAACCGTTGTCGAGGACGGCGTCGCCGATGCGGCGTGGCTTGCAGAAGTCGAGCGCGGGCGCGTCGTCCAGCGGGACGTACGCGGCGTCGCCGGGCAGCGCAATCAATCGGTCATCGGTGCGGATCGTGATGCGTGCGGGTATTTCAAGCATCCAGTCATCGGCCCTCCCGTCACCCGCACGAAAATAGGAATGCCAGCCGAAGAAACACGGCGCGGGCCGATCGCCCACGTTGCGCATGCGCGTTTCCAGCGCCAGGCCCGTCGCATCGAGCGTGAACGTCACCGCCAGATCGATCGAAAATGGATAACCGGGACGCGGGCGAATCGCGGACGTCGCGAGCGCGCACTGCGCGGCCGTGTCATCGACACGCAACTCCGCGATTTCGAAATCGACGCCGCGCACGAAGCCATGCCGGAATTCACGCGCCGCGCCCTCGACGCCCGGTTCCAGGTCGTAGTCTTTTCCATCGAACCGGTAGCGCGCGTCGCCGATGCGTCCGCCAAATGGCGCGAGGATCGCGAAATGTGAGCCCTTGCGCGCCGTGATTTCGGCGGCGTCGCGGTAGCCCCAGGCGATGTCGAACGCTTCGCCGTTGCGCGGGACTTCCAGGCTCAACAGCGCGGCGCCGTGGCAGGCGACGCGCACGCGGTGGCCGGCCTCATCGGCCAGCATCACGATCGGCTGGTCCCCGAGCATCGCGCGTTCCGCGGTATATCTGTCCATGGCTCATGTCCTGATGACAATCCGACATGGTACGTACGCGGCGCACGGGGCGCGAATGTGGCGCGCGCCGATAACATGCAATGGTTCCCGCCACGCCATGTCGCAGATGGAAAGCAAATTCAATATGCCTGGGCACGCAACGCACGACACCAGTGCGATCAATCGTCTGCGCCAGGATTTCAGCGGCGTCGATAGCGTGTGGCTGTTCGGCTACGGCTCGCTCATCTACAAGGTCGATTTTCCGTACATCGAATGCAGGCCCGCAACGATCCGCGGCTGGTCGCGGCGCCTGTGGCAGGGCTCGCACGACCACCGCGGCACCTTCGAGCACCCCGGCCGTGTCGTCACGCTGGTGCCCGAACACGATGCAATCTGCATGGGCATGGCCTACCGCATCACGCCCGCGACTTTCGAGCATCTCGATCATCGCGAGAAGAATGGCTATCTGCGATTCGCGATGACGCTGAACTTCGCGGACAATGAATCCGCGGAAGGCATCGTGTACATCGCCAATGCAGAAAACGCGGCGTGGCTCGGGCCTGCCGACGAAGCGGCCATTGCACGCCATGTCGCCGGTGCTTCCGGGCCCAGCGGCAGCAACCGCGATTATGTCTTGAAGCTGGCGCAGGCACTGCATGAGCTCGGCGCCGACGATCCGCACGTGTTCGGTGTGGAAGCGTGTTTGCGGAAACTCACGGCGTCGGCGAGCGCTCGTCCCTAGACGAACCTGCAAGAGACTTCACCGGCTGCTTCGCTTTTGAACCCTTTCCCCGAAACGGCTTCATCGTTTCAGGGAGAGGAAGAGAGGCTCGCGTGTCGCCATGGTGCGCCGCTGCTGTTGAACCCTCAAGCCATCACGCGCAGCCGCAAACCGCGCGGCGTCAGTGCGCGCTCGATCAGTTCGAATACGCCTTGCATCACCAATGCGAGCAACGCGGCGGGTATCGCGCCTTCCATGATCAGCGGAATGCTGTCGAGGCGGATGCCGGTGAGGATAGGTTGGCCGTAACCGCCGGCGCCGATCAATGCACCGAGCGTGGCGGTGCCGACGTTGATCACCGCGGCTATCTTGACGCCTGCGAGGATCGAGCGCAGTGCCAGCGGCAATTCCACGCGCCACAGTCGCACCCGTGGCGGCAATCCCAAAGCGGCCGCCGATTCCAGCAGTGAGGGCTGGATGCCGGTCAACCCTGCGTGCGTATTGCGCACGATCGGCAGCAGGCTGTACAGGAACAGCGCCGCGATCGCGGGTTCGGCGCCGATGCCGAACAGCGGGATCATGAATACGAACAGCGCCAGCGACGGCACCGTTTGCAGGATGCCGGTCAAGCCCAGCACGACTTGCCCCAGCCGACGACGACGCGCGGCAAGGATCCCCAGCGGCACCGCCAACACGATCGCCAGGATGAGCGAAATGCCGACAAGTGCGAGATGCTGCAGGGTGTAGCCGCCAATCCGTTTCCAGAATGCGTTGTCGTTGCCGGGTTCCGGTTCGATGCCAAGAAAATTCGCGGCGGCGAGGGTTTCGCTTTCCCCGTCGATCTTTACGGCCTTGTTCATGGCACGCATCTGCGGTGCGTCGATGCTTCCCGCAAGCCCGTTCAATGCAGCCACCAATCCCGGCGCGCGCTTGTCCAGATCCAGCCGATACAAATACACCGCGTCGTAGCGCGGAAAATAATTTCGGTCGTCCCTCAACACGCGCAGGTGGTAGTACGCGATTTCCGCATCGGTGCCGTACAGGTCGATCGCGTCGACGGAGCCCGCGGCGAGCGCACGGTAGGCAAGCGCGTGGTCCATGCCGCGTGCGTCCATCGGCAGGCGGTAGGCCTGTTTCAAGCCCGGCCAGCCATCGGCGCGATTCATGAACTCGTTGGAGAATGCTAGTTTCAAATCTGGATGCCGGGCCAGATCGGAGATGCTGCGAATGTGCAGCTTGCGCGCTTCGTCTGCGCGCATCCCGATCGCGTAGGTGTTGTTGAAGCCCAGCGGTTCGGTGATGCCGATGCCGAGTTTCTCGAGGTGCGCGCGCAGCACGCTGATGTTGGCGCCGGGCGGCACGTCGTGCAGCAGTTCGTGGGTGATGGTGCCGGTGTATTCGGGATACGCATCGATCTCGCCACCCTCCAGCGCGCGCCACAGGATGCGCGTGCCGCCGAGACTGCGGCGGTGCTCCGCTGTGACCCCACGTGCCTGCGCGGAGAGCCGTGCGATCTCGCCCAGCACCACCGATTCCGTGAAGTTCTTGGAGCCGATCACGACCGTCGGCTGCTGCGCGAATGCGACCAGCGGCAACAGCACCAGCAGAACGGTAAAAGGCATCAGGCCAGCCCTGACAACATTCCACAAACGGCAGAATGGACTACTCGCGCCATCCATGGCGCTCGCCCTTCGGGCCGCCTTCGGCGTTCGTGTTTGCAATCCTGCAAGCTCGGTCCCGCTTGCGCGGGAATGACCTGCGGACTCGTGGCCAATCCCATTGCTCGTCATCCCGGCGGAAGCCGGGACTCGGTGGCTTTCACGCACCGCACTGACATGCGAAGTCGCTGGATCAACCCGAACAAGCGTTTTCCCAGCGAGAGGTTTGTTCGACGTTCTGTTCATGCCGGGTCCGGCAGCGAGCGATGCGCGGCCAGGAACTCGCGCACGAACGGGTCGGCGGGATCGCGCCGGAAATCATCGAGGCCGCCGTCCTGCAGCACGCGTCCACGCCGCATCAGGATCAACCGGTCGCTGAAGAACGCGGCTTCGGCCAGATCGTGCGTCACCATGATCACGGTCTTGCCGAGGCTGCGGAAGATCTCGCGCAGTTCGTCCTGCAAGCCGTGGCGCACCAATGGGTCGAGCGCACCCAGCGGTTCGTCCAGCAGCAGGGTGGGCGGATC
>JAICIW010000067.1 GCA_025928735.1 Rhodanobacteraceae bacterium
CTCGGCGGCCACGACGTCGGGCGTGATCTTCAATATCGACTGGCGAACTTCGCGCGCGAGGATCAGGCGCGCATCGCGGGCGACGTCTTCCAGCACCGCATCGAACTCCAGCGTGCCGTTTTCATCGGTCCAGATGATGCGGCGTTCGCGCAGTTTGTGGATGAAACCACGGAACAGGCTCTTGTCGAAAAACTCGGGTGCGCTCTGCTGGTACAGCAACGAAAGCCGCTGCGCTGCAAGCTGGCAGAGGTTTTCCAGTTGTCCCGCCGTCAGCGCATGCGGGCCGTTTTTCACCAGCGCGGCGACCGCGATGTAGTAGCGCTCGAACGCCTGCAGCAGGCAGTGCGCGAGCAGACGCAATTGATACGCGTCGTCCTCGCGACCGGCGGCAAGGTGCAGCAGGCGCCCTTCGCCGCCTGCCAGCAGACCGCGCCCGATCAGGAAATCGATCAGCGCTTCGATGCGTGCGGCGAAGCCGTCCGCATCCCACGGCAAAAACAGTTCGGACTGGATGAACGGATACACCGCGCGACCCAGCCGCACCACCGACTGGCGCGCAATGCGCCGGTTGTTGATGAAGCAGCACGCCACCCACGCGCCGGCCGCGAACAGGTGCAATACGTTGTTGCGGAAATACGAAAGCAGCACCGCCTTCTCGCCCTCGACCGCCAGCACGTCGCCCAGCGGATGCTTGATACGGCGAATCCAGCCCATCTGTTCGGCGTACTTCACGATGTCCGCGGGCGCCATCGGCGTCACGGTGGTGCGATCCGAATACGGCAGCTCGATCAGGATCGCCTTCATCAACTCGATCTGCGTGAGCAGGTCCGTTTCGGCCAGCGCGTGCCGTGGCGAGGCGAGCAGCGCCAGCGCGATCAGGTTGATCGGGTTCACGTCGGCCGCGCGATTGGTATTGACGAGGATCTGCTCGCCCAATTGATCGAGCGCGCGATTCAGCCATTCCGGCTTGCTGTCCGGACTGTCGCCGACGTTGCGCCAATCCGGATTGGCGGCATCCAGCAGCGCGTTCAATTCGATCGGCTCGCCGAAATTCAAGGTGACACGGCCATAGTGCTGGCGCAGTGCCTTGCGCCCGCCGCGCAACAGCGCGAGCCAGGTTTCCTTTTCCTTCTTCTGCCCGGACAGTTCGCCGATGTAGGCGCGGCCTTCCATCAATTTTTCGTAGCCGATGTAAACCGGCTGGAACAACACCGGCCGCCGCGGCGCGCGCAGGAACGCGCGCACCGTCATCGACAGCAGGCCGAAGCGCGGCGCCAGCAAACGACCGGTGCGCGAGCGGGTACCCTCCACGAAGTATTCGATCGGTACGCCGCGCTCGAGCAGTTGCGCCATGTATTCCTTGAAGATCACCGAATACAGTGCGTTGCCCTTGAAGCTGCGGCGCAGGAAGAACGCGCCACCGCGGCGCAGCAACGGACCCAGCACCGGCAGGTTCAGGTTCACGCCGGCCGCGATGTGCGGCACCACCACCCCGCTCATGTGGAGCTGGAACGACAGCAGCACATAATCGGCGTGGCTGCGGTGGCTGGGCACGTAGATCACCTCGAAACCCGGTGCGATCGCGCGCAGCGTGTCGAAATGATGCATCGCGATACCGTCGTACAACTTGTTCCAGAAATTGGACAAGAAGAACGATACCGATCGCACGAACGGTGGCGAGTAGTCCGCGGCGATTTCGTCGACCAGTTTTTGTGCCTGCCGCCATGCCTTGGCGTGCGGGATGTTTTCGCGCGCGGCGGTGGCAGTGATCGCGGCGCGCACGCTTTCCGCGTTCAACACCGAATCGACCACGGTGCGACGGTGCGAAAGGTCCGGACCGATCACCGCGGTACGCACGCGCCGGAAGTGCGCGCGCAGCACGCGCGCCAGCTTGCGCTGCAGGCGTTCGATGCGCTCGTCGGCGGATTCCTCGCGCAGGTCCTGCAGCGAAATCGGCGTCGAGAACCGCACGATCGTGTCGCGCCCATTCAACAGCATCGCCAGCAGCCGGCGGAAATGTCCGACCACCGCCCAGTTTTCGGAGAAAAGCACGCTGAACCAGCCCGACTGACGGTTGGGCGCGCGACCGACGTAGATTGCCACCGGCATCAGTTGCACGTTGCGGTCGGGTGCGGCTTCCAGTGCGCGCAGCAGTTGCCGGATGTTGTCGTGCGCCGCGTGGTCGCGGTGGCGCCTTTGGAACCAGCCGCCGATGCTGCGCAACGCGAACATCGCGTGCCGGCGTTTCCCGAGGCTCGGCGCCGACGCCAGCGGACTCGGCAGGCCGGCTTCGCGGCAGGCGCGTTCCAGGATCAGGCTGTCGGAAAACCCGTTGCGCTCGATCACGTAGACCACCGGCGTGTCCGGCGCCAGCAGCGTCACCGGTTCGGCCGGGTCGCGCTTGATCTTGATCCACGGCTTGAGCAGCGCGCCCCACAGCGCACGCCACCAGCCGGCGTGCACCAGCGCGTCGCGGGACAGGTTTTCGGTCATCGCGCGGGCCATGATTCGGGGCTGGACAGAGGCATCGATGCGCACAAGCTTGCATTGTCCCACAGCGCCGGCCATGGCTCTTCGTGCGGCGCGTTTGCCGATCGCGAATGACATCGCCGCCCGATCATGGGCCGCACGCGGTCAGAAATCGGTCAGGAATGCGCGGATGTCGGTGTCGCGGTGGGTGGCGTCGCGGCATTCGCGGGGGCGGTGCCGGGCGATGCTGGCTGATCCGCGCTCGTGGCAGGTGCCGCGGTAATGGCCGCGGAAGCCGGATGCGCCTTGCGCCACGCGGCGAGCAGCGCCGCGTCATACCAGTGCCCGGCTTCCTTCACCATCGGCCATTCGCCGCCGAGGGTCTTGCCCGCGAGGCGCATGTCCAGCTTCACCATCGCGTGCGTGCCGTCGGTCGCGCTGTTCTGGACGTCGGCATCGGTCAGGCTTTTCGCAACATCGAGGCCGTAGATGTCCAGCAGGCTTTCGAGGCCGTTCCAGAGAGTGCCGTAGTTGCGCATGGTCTGGGCGTAATCCAGCGCGCGCCATTGTTCGAGTGTCTGCACGTGCAATTGCCGCGCGGTCGCGCAAACCAGGTCGATCGCCTTCTGGGCCTTTTTCGGATCGCTGAAGTCGGTGGTTCGCGCCCAGCCGATCACTGTGGTCAGCACCTGTGTCGCCAGTTTCTGCTGCGCCGGCCCAAGTTGCGGCGATTCCTCGATCATCTGTTTGCCGGCCGCTTCGACGATGCCGGCGAAGATGGGTGCGGGCGCATTCTTGTCGCCGCGGAATTTCGACAACTCCGGCTGCAGGCGTTTGGCGAGCTTGGCCTCCGCGCCCGGCCCGGTCAGCATCTGCATGATTTCGGCGAACTGTTTTTGCTGTGACACCGAAGCCGGCAGCGGCTGCGCGTGCGATTGTTCCCATTCCTCGCGCCAGCGCGCGTAATCGGCGGCCGGCAGACGGTTCTTCATCAACCCGTCGAAATCGCCCGTTGCGGTCAGACGCAGGCTGGTCGCGACCGCCTTCTCCGGCGTCACATTGCTGGGCGGCGGCGGCGCGTGATGGCAGGCCGCAAGCGCGCCCGCGCCCGCAATGACCAGCGTGAACATGCGGGCGCGGACAGGGCGGCAGGTTTCGATGGGCATGCGCCGGAGTGTGGCGAGGCCGCGGCGGAGGCGCAAGTCAGCCGATTGCTTGTGTGATCTGCCGCACGATGTCGTCGGCCGCCGCGCGCGGATCGGTCGCGTTGCGGATGGGTCGGCCGACCACGATGTAATCCGCGCCCTGCGCGAACGCGGTCGGCACGTCCACGGTGCGCTTCTGGTCGTCGCCGGAAGCGCCGGCCGGCCGGATGCCGGGGCACACCGCCAACAAATCACGTCCCAGGGCATCGCGCAGCCGCGGCAGGTCGTCGCCCGAGCAAACCACGCCGTCGATCCCGGCGGCCTGCGCCAGCCGCGCGCGCTGGATCACCACGTCGGCAGGTTCGCCGGCGATCCCCAACGCGGCGAGATCGTTCGCGTCATTGCTGGTGAGCACCGTCACCGCCAGCAACTGCAGGGAGCCTTTGGCCGCGGCGGCGGCTTCCAGCATCGCACGGCTGTCGCAATGGATCGTCGCGAACGTGATCGGCGACTGCGCCAGGCCGCGCACCGCGCCCGCGACCGTGGCCGGCACGTCGTGGAATTTCAGGTCCGCGAAAATCTTCTTGCCGCGCCGGGCGAGTTCGTCCAGCACCTCGAAATACTCGCCGCCGCTCAAGAGTTCCAGTCCGATCTTGTAGAACGATACGCTGTCGCCCAGTCGGTCCATCCAGGCGACGGCTTCGGCGTGGCCGGGCACATCCAGCGCGAAGATCAGGCGGTCGCGGGCGGTGGTTTCGGTGCGTTCGGACATGCAGATTCCCGGTGGCTGGATTGCGCAATTTTAATCGCGCACTGCCGAGCCGGTATCGAAGCGGCTGTCGTGAGAAGTCAGGCCACAGGTGCCGTTCATTCGGAGTAGCTGTCGTGGAAATCAGACCACAGGTGCCGCTCATTTGAAGCAGCTGTTGGTGAAAAGTCAGGCCAGGGAGGGCCGTTCTGGAGTTGCCAATGCTTCGAGCAAGAATCTGGCCGAGTGCCGATCGACGCAGCGATCAGGGATGATCGCACGAATGTATGTCAGACTCGCCCCGCATGAACGACAGGTTGATCCAATCGGCCTACGCTTCGCGTACCACCGCAATCGCGAGTTACATCGCCGCCGCCGTGGCATTGCTGCTGGTGATGTCCCTGCACCTGCTGCCGGCCTTGATCGCGGGATTGCTGGTGTACGCCGTGGTCGATGCGCTGGCGCCGCTGCTGGAGCGCCGCTGGCCGGGCGGCTGGGCGCGGCAACTGGTGGTCGGTATGCTCGCGGTCGTGGTCGCGGGCTTGCTGGCGCTGCTGATCTTCGCCGCGGTCGCGTTCTTCCGCGCGGAACTCGGTGATCCCAACACCTTGTTCGATCGGATGATGCCGACCATCGATCGTGCGCGCACGCAGTTGCCCGCTTGGATCGTCGCGTACCTGCCGGTGAGCGCCGAGGATTTCCGCTTCTCCGCCACCCAGCTCGCGCGCGCGCATTCCGAGCAATTGCAGGTGGCCGGCAAGGAAACCGCGCACGTGTTCGGGCGCATCCTGGTAGGCCTCGCGCTGGGCGCGTTGGTGGCGCTCACCCACGCGCGCCCGGATGGCAACGAAGGACCATTGCGCCGCGATCTCACCGCGCGCTGCGAACGTTTCGCGCGGGCGTTCCACGACATCGTGTTCGCGCAGGCGCGCATTTCGGCATTGAACACCGTGTTCACCGCGGTCTTCCTGCTGATCGCGCTGCCGCTGGCCGGCGTGCATTTGCCATTCACCAAAACCCTGATCGCGATCACCTTCGTGGTGGGCCTGCTGCCAGTAATCGGCAACCTGATTTCCAATACGCTGATCGTGATCGTCGCACTGTCGGTGTCGCTGTGGGTGGCGCTGGGCGCGCTGATCTTCCTGATCCTGATCCACAAGCTGGAATATTTTCTCAACGCCAACATCGTCGGCAGTCGCATCCACGCGCGCGCCTGGGAAATCCTGCTGGCGATGCTGGTGATGGAAGCCGCGTTCGGGTTGCCCGGCATCGTCGCCGCGCCGATCTATTACGCGTATCTCAAGAGTGAGTTGACCGCGACGCGGTTGATCTAGGGTTGCTTCGAACGCGACCCAGCCCTCGCAGGTTGGGCTGGGTCTGCGAAGCCAACAGCAAAGACGAGTTGGGCTTCACTCCGTTCAGCGCCAACCTACAGAAGCGCTGTGCAGGTTGGGCTGGGCTTGCGAAGCCCAACGGTGCGAGACGCAAAGTCGCTGGGTTCCGGATCGCCACTTTGCGGCGTCCGGAATGACGAGCGGGAGGGATTCCGGGCCCCGAAATGATGCGATGAGCGCTAGAGGGCGGTGAGGTTCGCGTACGCCGCGACCAGCCATTTCGGGCCGGCGTCGGCGAAGTTCACCTGGATGCGGGTGTGCGCGCCGGAGCCTTCGGCGCTGATCACCACGCCTTCGCCGAAGCTGGCGTGGCGCACGCGTTGGCCGAGCTTGATGGGCAAGGTGTCGTCGAGATCGGCATGGCCGCGCGATGCGCGTGTGGTGTAGACCGGCCGCGAGATCTTCGCGCGCGGGCGCACTTCGGTGAGCAGGTGCGCGGGTAATTCGTCGAGGAAGCGCGAGGGACGCGACAGGGCTTCGCTGCCGTACTGGCGGCGCGATTCGGCGTAGCACAGCACCAGCCGTTCGCGCGCGCGGGTGATGCCGACGTAGGCGAGGCGGCGTTCTTCCTCAAGCCGCGACGCGTCTTCCATCGAGCGCTGCGACGGGAACAGGCCGTCTTCCATGCCGACCAGGAACACCACCGGAAACTCGAGCCCCTTGGCCGAGTGCAGCGTCATCAGTTGCACGCAATCGGTGCCAGCTTCACCCTGGCCTTCGCCGGCTTCCAGCGCCGCATGGGCGAGGAATGCGGCGAGTTCCGACAGTCCGGCTTCGATGTCCTCGGGCGTGGTTTGGAAACGACTGGCGACGTTGACCAGTTCGTCCAGGTTTTCGACGCGCGCCTCGGCGTTGCCGCGGCTGTCGCGCTCGTAGTAATCGCGCAGGCCCGATTGCGTGATTGCGCATTCGACTTGTTCGGCCAGCGTGATGTCATCGGAGCCTTTGGCCAGACCGTCGATCAAGGTCATGAACCCGCGCAAGGCATTCTTTGCGCGCGTGTTCAATTCGCCGCCCGCCAGTGCCGCAAGCGCGGCATCCCACAACGACGTGTCGTCGGTGCGTGCACGCCGGCGCAGCGCATCCACGCTGCGTTCGCCCACGCCGTGCGGCGGCGTCGCCAGGGCGCGCTCGAACGACGCATCGTCGCCGCGATTGGCGGCGAGACGAAGATACGCCAGTGCATCTTTCACTTCGGCGCGTTCGAAATAGCGCTGACCGCCGTACACGCGATACGGAATGTTGTGCTGGTGCAGTTGTTCTTCGAAATTGCGCGACTGCGCGTTGGAGCGATACAGCACCGCGATGTCCGAGGCGTTGCCGCCGCCGTCGAGGTATTCGCGGATGCGCTCGATCACGAAGCGCGCCTCGTCCTGTTCGTTGTAGGCGGCGTACAGCGCGATCGCTTCGCCCTTGTCGCTCGACGTCCACAACTTCTTGCCGAGCCGAGACGGGTTCTGCGCGATCACCGCGTTGGCGGCTTCCAGGATGGTCGCGGTGGAACGGTAGTTCTGTTCCAGCCGCAGCGTTTTCGCGTCGGGAAAATCGCGCAGGAACGCGTGCATGTTCTCGACCTTCGCGCCGCGCCAGCCGTAGATCGACTGGTCGTCGTCGCCGACTGCAAACACCTTCCCTGTCTTGCCGGCGAGCAGCCGAATCCACGCGTACTGCAGCGCGTTGGTGTCCTGGAATTCATCGATCAGCAGATGCCGCCAACGATCCTGGTAGTGCGCGCGCAGCGCGTCGTTGTCGCGAATCAACTCGTGTGCGCGCAGCAGCAGTTCGGCGAAGTCCACCAGCCCTGCGCGTCGGCAGGCCTGTTCGTACGCCTGATACACATTGAGGTAGGTGCGGGCGACCGGATGGTCACCGGGTTCGATGCCATCGGGGCGTTTGCCTTCGTCCTTCCACGCGTTGATCTGCCACGTCGCCTGCCGCGGCGGATAACGCGCTTCGTCGATGCCGAGGCCCGCGACCACGCGCTTCACCAGCCGTTGCTGGTCATCCGAATCGAGGATCTGGAAGGTCTCCGGCAGTTGCGCTTCGCGCCAGTGCTGGCGCAGCAGGCGATGCGCGATGCCGTGGAAGGTGCCAACGGTGAGCCCGCGCATGCCGTGCGGCAGCAGGCTGCCAAGGCGCGCGCGCATCTCGCCGGCCGCCTTGTTGGTGAAGGTTACGCTAAGGATCGACCACGGCGGTGTGCCGTCGGCTTCGATCAGCCAGCCGATTCGGTGGGTGAGCACGCGGGTCTTGCCTGACCCGGCGCCCGCCAGCACCAGATAATGGCCGGGCGGGGCGGCGACGGCTTCGCGTTGCGCAGCGTTGAGCGGGTCCAGCAGATACGAAACATCCATCCGCGCCATTGTAACCGTCGCCCGCAACGCGGGCCTGCGGGTTTGGCCGCGAATCCGGCGCCGCGAACGGACGCGTCAGCGCAGCGCGTACGCGGCTACTTCTTCTTCAGTGCTCCCGCGATGATCAGCACGCCGCCGATCACGATGCCGGCGTAGCCGATCGGCGCCGGTACCTGCTTCTGCGAAGAAGCCTCGATCTTGACCGGCCCCAGTTGCGCCTTGGTGCTGCTGTCGTTGTAGCGCGCGTCGCCCAGCGCGACCCATACGCCAAGTCCGAGCAGGATGATTCCAATCACGATCAGCGCGATTCGCATGCCGAGCCTCTCCTTGTGGGGGTGACCCGAAGGCTACGCGAACCGGGCGCGCGGCGCCATCCCCCGGACGACCTGATTGGAGGTCGATCCCAGCCGCAGAGGCATTGCATCCGAAATTGATTTTTGTCATTCCGGGGTTACCCGCGACTTCGCGGGCAAAACCCGGAATCGGTGTCGCCGTGCATGCCGTTCCGCAACCGATTCCGGATTCGGCCTGCGGCCGCTCCGGAATGACCAAAAAGGCAGCCAGGGTTCGGGCGCGAACCAGATGGAGCGGTTGAGTGTCAGGAGCGATGCGTCAATGGCTGCTGCC
>JAICIW010000182.1 GCA_025928735.1 Rhodanobacteraceae bacterium
CGGGGCGGAGCGGTTGCATCCGCCGAGCGCCAGCGCCAGCAGCAATGTACCTGCGCCGCGCCACGGCAGATTCATCATCGGAGCTTCTCGAACACTGCGGGGGTCAATCGCCAAGTATGACGGGATTTCCCGTGCAGTTCCCTAGGCCAAGCGTCATGCCACCGGCGTGGCGCGCGGGTTTGGTGGCGGCTGAACCAGATCGCTGGCGGAGGCGGCCCTGTTGCGCCCCAGTTGCTTGGCGCGGTACAGCGCCTGATCGGCCATCCGCAACAATACCTCGGGTGTACCACCCTGTTCGGGAGAACTCGAAACGCCGATCGACACGGTCGCCGGCGGCAATGTGCCCGCGCGATAGTGCACCACCAATTCCGAGGTGGCCTTGCGGATCGCCTCCGCGCGCCCCCGCGCCTGCGCATGATCGGTGTCGGTGAGCACCAGCGTGAATTCTTCACCACCGAAACGGCAGGGCATGTCTTCGCCGCGACTCGACTGCGCGAGCAACGCGCCGAATGCGCCCAGCAGCGCGTCGCCGGCATCGTGTCCCTGGGTATCGTTGTAGCGTTTGAAATGATCGAGATCGAACATCAGCACCGACAGGCCGCCCTTGCGGCGTTCCGCGCGGCGACGCAGACCGGTGTACCGACGGATCCGGTGGCCGATCGATTCCCCCTGCGCGGTTCGGGCTTCTCCCAATGCTCGGTGCCTGCGCGGCGACACGACGGGTTGCGCGTCCAAGGCATGATACGCCGCCTCGCGCGGCACATGCCCCGGAATGTGTGAATGGGGTCGCACGCGGCGCAGTACTGGGTCGAAAGTGGAACACGATGGGCGCGCGGCGCTATCCTATTCGTTCCTTTTCCGGGCTCGAACAGAAACGACATGAATGCACTGCGTGCTCCCGCGAGTGGGGCTGAAGTCGCCGCGATCGCGGCGGAGGTCCGGGCCAAGTGCGGCAGTGCCGACGCCGATTTGGCCGAGGCTTTCGCGAAACAGGTCTGCCGCGAAATCGGCGCCGAGGAACTGGCGCGGCGCGGCACCGATACGTGGTCCGCGTTGATCGCTGAGCTGTTCGACTGGTTCCGCCATCGGCCAGCAGGACAGGCGAGCGTGCGGGCTTTCAATCCCGACCGCGAGCACAACGGCTGGTCGTGTCCGCATTCGGTGGTCGAAGTGGTCGCCGACGACGCCCCGTTCCTTGTCGATTCGCTGGAAATGGTGATCGCGGGCGCCGGCCTGCGCCTGCATCGTCTGGTGCACCCGATCCTCGATGTCGCGCGGGATGCGAAGGGCAACCTCGCCACCATCGGCAACCCGGACGACGGGATTGCGATGGAGTCGGTGATGTATGCCGAGATCGATCGCGTGGATGACGCCACCCTGCATCAGTTGCAGGAAGTGGCACAGGTGGCGCTGGGCGACGTGCGCGCCGCTGTCACTGACTGGCAGGCGATGCACGACAAGATGCTCGCGATCGCCGACAACCTCGGCAAGGACAACACCATCCTCGGCGCGGACGAAATTGCCGAGGGTCAGGCGTTCCTGCGCTGGGCCGCGGACAACCACTTCACCTTCCTCGGCTACCGCGAATACGACGTGCTGGCCGATGACGGCGACGAACTGCTGAAGGCGCGCAAAGGTTCGGGGCTCGGCATCCTGCGTGATCCGGGCCTTGCCACCGCGCCGCGTTCGGTGAAGAGCCTGGTCGCGAGCCGCCTGCCGCAGTCGGGCTCGATGGACGCGATCATCCTGACCAAGACCAACGCGCGTTCGCGGGTGCACCGGCCGGGCTACATGGATTACATCGGTGTGCTGCGCTTCGACGACAAGGGCAAGCCCACCGGCGAGTCGCGCTTCCTCGGCCTGTATACCTCCACCTCGTACATGCGCCGTCCGCAGGACGTCCCGCTGGTGCGCCAGAAATTCGACTCGGTCGAAAAGCGTTCCGGCCTGCGCCCGCAATCGCATTCCGGCAAGGCGTTCCGTTCGATCCTGGAAATGCTGCCGCGTGATGAATTGCTGCAGGCTTCGGCCGACGAGTTGTTCGCACTCGCCACCGGCATCTTCGACTTGAACGAACGCCGGCATGCGCGGCTGTTCGTGCGTCGCGATGCGTATGGCCGCTTCTTCTCGTGCCTCGTGTTCATCCCGCGCGATCATTACAGCGCCGCGGTGGGCGACCGCGTGAAGGACATGCTGCTCGACGAGTTGCACGGCGCGCACGTGGACGCGACGGTCCAGATCGGCGACTCGCCGATGGCCCGTATGCACGTGGTGGTGCGTCCGCGCGCGGGCGAACACGTGGACGTCGATCTGGCCCGGCTGGAGGCCAAACTCGCGCCGATCGTGCGCAGCTGGCACGACGAATTGCGTGATGCGCTGGTCGGTGGCCTGGGCGAGGAACGTGGCGCGCAACTGGCCAATCGCTGGGGCCGCGCGTTCACCGCGGGCTACATCGAGGACACCACGCCGGCGCGCGCCGCCGAAGACGTGGGCATTCTGACCGCGATGGCCGGTGCGGGCGAAGACATGCGTCTCGCGTTGCACGATTCGTATCGCAAGCCGGGTGAGCTGCACTTCAAGGTATTCCGCGCGGGCAACGACATTCCGCTTTCGGATGCGCTGCCGCTGCTGGAAAACGCCGGCATGAAAGTGGACACAGAACAGGTGCACGCGCTGGACGTGCGCAATGGCAAGGCCTGCGTACAGGATTTCGTCGTGCGCCCGGCGTCGCCGTTGCAGTTCAAGCTGGAAGACCTGCACGCGCGTTTCGAGGATTTGTTCCATGCCGCGTGGCATGGTCGTGCGGAAAACGACCATTTCAACGCGCTGGTGCTGCGCGCCGGGTTGAGCTGGCGCCAGATCGCGATGCTGCGCGGCTATTGCAAGTACCAGCAGCAGGTCGGCACGCCATTCTCGCAAGCGTACATGGAGGAAACGCTCAATCGCTATCCGATGATTGCAGGATTGCTGGTCGAGCTGTTTGAAGCCAAGTTCGATCCAGGTCGCGAAGCGGGTGATGACGCCAGTCGCCAGCGCGCGCGCAAGGCGCTGGAACGCGAAGTGGTCGCGCTGACGCCCGAGGCCGTGATCGAGGGGAATCCCGATTTCGTGTCGCACGTTGCGGCGTTGCTCAATCAGCCGCGCGATGCGCAGGTGGAAGGCCTGATCAACGCAATCAAGGCGCTGCTGACCAACGTGTCGAGTCTCGACGATGATCGCATCTTGCGCGGCTTCATGGGGCTGATCCGCGCGACGCTGCGCACCAACTACTTCCAGGTGCACGACGGGAAGCCCGCCGAATACATCAGCTACAAGTTCGATTCGCATCAGGTGCCCGACGTTCCGAAGCCGGTGCCTTACCGCGAGATCTGGGTGTACGCGCCGCGCGTGGAAGGTGTGCACCTGCGCTTCGGGCCGGTCGCCCGCGGTGGCATCCGCTGGTCCGACCGCCGCGAGGATTTCCGCACCGAAGTGCTGGGCCTCGTGAAGGCGCAGATGGTGAAGAACACCGTGATCGTGCCGGTCGGTTCCAAGGGTGGCTTCTTCGTGAAGCGGCCGCCGGCCGAACGCGACGCACAACTGGAAGAGGGCATTGCCTGCTACAAGATGTTCATCAACGGCCTGCTCGACATCACCGACAACATCGACACGGCCGGCAACAAGATCCTGCATCCGGCCGACGTGATCCGCCACGACGCTGACGATCCGTATCTCGTCGTTGCGGCCGACAAAGGTACGGCCAAGTTCTCCGACATCGCCAACGGCATTTCCATCGCGCACCATTACTGGCTGGGCGATGCGTTCGCGTCGGGCGGTTCGGCGGGCTACGACCACAAGGGCATGGGCATCACCGCCAAGGGCGGCTGGGAGTCGGTGAAGCGGCATTTCCGCGCGCTGGGCCATGATTGCCAGGCCGAGGACTTCACCTGCGTCGGCATCGGCGATATGTCCGGCGATGTGTTCGGCAACGGCATGCTGCTGTCGAAGCACATCCGGCTGGTCGCCGCGTTCGATCATCGCCACATCTTCATCGATCCGAATCCGGATTCGGCCAGATCGTTCCCGGAACGCGAACGCATGTTCAAGCTGCCGCGCTCTTCGTGGGACGACTACGACAAGTCGAAGATCTCGAAGGGCGGCGGCGTGTTCGCGCGCAACGTGAAGGCCATCCCGATCACGCAAGAAATGCGCGCCGCCCTCGGCATCGGCGAGGACGTGGAGTCGCTGTCCCCGATCGAACTGATCAGCGCGATCCTGAAGGCGCCGGTCGACCTTTTGTGGAACGGCGGCATCGGCACGTACGTCAAGGCCGCCTCGGAATCGAACGCCGACGTGGGCGATCGCGCCAACAACGCGCTGCGCATCAATGGCGGCGACCTGCTCTGCAAGATCGTGGGCGAGGGCGGCAATCTCGGTTTTACCCAGAAGGGTCGCATCGAGGCCGCGCAGAAGGGCGTGCTGCTGAACACCGACTTCATCGACAACTCGGCGGGCGTGGACACCTCCGACCATGAGGTCAACATCAAGATCCTGCTGAACGATGCTGTGCAGCGCAACGAGATCAACGTGGAAGCGCGCAACACGCTGCTGCACTCGATGACTGACGAGGTCGGCAAGCTGGTGCTGTGGGACAACTACCGCCAGAATGTCGCGATCAGCCTGATGGAGCGCATGTCGGTCAGCCGCATCGGTTCCAAGGCGCACTTCATCCGCACCCTGGAATCGCGCGGGCAGCTCGATCGCCAGATCGAGTCGCTGCCTTCCGACGCCGAACTGGCCGAACGCCGTACGCACCATCAGGGCCTGACGCGTCCGGAGCTGGCGGTGTTGCTGTCGTATTCCAAGATCGTGCTGTACCAGCAGTTGCTGGAATCCGACGTGCCGGAAGATCCGTTCCTGTCGCACGAATTGGTGCGCTACTTCCCCGAGCCGCTGCACGAGAAGTACGCCGCGCACATGCAGCGCCATCGCCTGAAGCGCGAAATCATCGCCACCGCAGTCACCAACTCCATCGTCAACCGCATGGGCGCGACCTTCGTGCTGCGCACGCAGGAAGACACCGGGCAAACCGCCGCCGCGGTGGTCAAGGCCTACAATGCCGCGCGCCAGATCCTGCACGCGCGCGATCTGTGGTCCGGCATCGACGTCCTGGACGGCAAGGTCGGTGAGGCCGCGCAGATCGATGCGCTGATGAAGCTGTGGTCGCTGTTGCGCCACGTGTCGCGCTGGCTGCTCAACCGGCCGGGTACCGTCGGCATTTCCGATCTCGTGCAGCGTTACCAGCCGGGTATGGACAGGTTGCGCGCCGGTTTGCATGAGCTGCTGACGCAAACCGGTCGCGCGTCGATGGGCGTCGACCTCGAGAAGTGGCAGGGCATGGGCTTCCCGGAAGAACTCGCGAAAAAGCTTGCGACGCTCCC
>JAICIW010000008.1 GCA_025928735.1 Rhodanobacteraceae bacterium
GCCCGCGCCGCCGGCGCCTCACCGGGCAGCGGCTGCTCGTCGACGTCGGGAGCGATCTGTTCGAAATTGTCCAGCAAGCGACGCAGCAATCCGGCCCGGTAGCGCGAGGTCGATGCCAGCACGATCCGCGGCGTGCTCATTGCTGCGAAAGGTCCTCGATTTTTTCCCGCACCGCGGTTTCCAGTGCGCGTTGCGCGGAATCCAATTCCTGAAGCTGCCTGCCCAAGGCGCCGCGAGCCTTGCCGATCGCGCTGACGGCGGCATCCAGCTCGCGCTGATTGGCATTGTCCGCTTCATCGCGCAGCCACAACCGGTGCGCCAGCAATTCACGAAGCGCAGCATCGACCGCCAGACGCGCCTCGGTTTCGCCGGCTGCAGGCTGGTTCGGCCCCATCGACATGGACGCATGCGCGCGCGCGAGCCGGTTGCGGCATTCCTTCAGGTCGTGTTCCAGCCCGTCGGCTTCCAGATACAGGGTCCGCATCGCGCGCTGATGGCGTATCTGACGGGCCAGCAGAAACACCACGACCGCGCAGACGATCACGGCCACCACCGCGGGCAGGACGATTGCGAGCAAGGTTGCGGGCAGGGCGGTCAAAGGTCGGGCCGGTACGATGGCATGCGGATATGGCAAGCATGATACGGGCCAAGCCGCCGGACTGCTCGGCGGTTGACTTTGTGCAGTGCGGAATCTAGCATTCCGCGCTTATGTCCGCGTCCCTGCCAGCGAGTGTGGACGCCGAACGCGTGGTGGCCGGGCGGCGGTCTTTCGAGGGTGTCTTGCCGGTCGCGGAATTGCCGCGATTGGTCGAAACACTGGCGGACGATCGCGGTGAAGTCACTTATCGGTTGGACTTCGAGCAAGGCGAACTGGGCGGTCCGCAACTGCACGTGGTGTTGAGTGCGGGGCTGACGCTCGAATGCCAGCGCACGCTCGAACCGTTCGTGTATCCGGCGACGGTCGACACCCGGCTCGGCTTGCTGGCGGACGAGCAGGATGCCGACGCGTTGCCGGGCGATTGCGAACCGCTGCTGCTGCAAGGCGGCGCGCTGTCGCCGCGCCGGGTGATCGAAGATGAATTGTTGTTGACCTTGCCGCTGGTGCCCGTGAAGCCCGGCAGCGAGATCATGCAGGGCGAATGGACCACGCCCGGTGACCCTCCGCAGGATGCGGAGCGGGACGAGCCCACCACGCGCCCGTTCGCGGACTTGCGCAAACTGCTCGAAGACCGCACGAAACATCGTTGAACACCGCCGGCGTCACGCCGGCCACGGCACAGGGAACGTGTCGACGCATCCGGCGCTTCGGCACCGATGCGACAAACGTGGCGCGGCTCGGCTGCGGCCGTTTGTTTGCAAACCGCGGCAGGATGCCCGGTTTTGCAATTGAGTAAACCTTCAGGAGAGCCATCATGGCCGTTGCAAAAAGCCGCAAATCCCCGTCCCGCCGCGGCATGCGCCGTTCGCACGACGCACTGAACACGGTGCAGCTCGCCACCGACCCGACCTCGGGCGAGATCCACCGCCGCCACCACATCACCAAGGACGGCTACTACCGTGGCCGCAAGGTGATCGAGGACAAGCAGGCGATCGTCGACGAGGACTGAACGTCCTTGCCGCGATGTGCACGAGTTGCAGATCGGCGAGCGGCGCGATGATCGCGCCGCGGCGTTTTCACGCGCCCGCACCGCCTGAATCGGGATCCAGACCTTGACCTACGCCCGTATCCTCGCCACCGGCAGCGCGCTGCCGGAGCGCGTCGTCACCAACGCCGACCTCGAGAAGCTGGTCGACACCAGCGATGAATGGATTCGCAGCCGCACCGGCATTCGCGAGCGGCGCGTTGCCGCCGACGGCGAAACCACCGGCGATCTGGCCTATCGCGCCGCGCTGCAGGCGCTGCAAGACGCGGGAGTCAAGGCCTCCGAACTCGACATGGTGGTGCTCGGCACCACCACGCCCGACATCATCTTTCCGGCCACCGCCTGTTTGATCCAGGACCGGCTGGGTGCGAACGGCTGCATGGCGTTCGACGTCAATGCCGCGTGTTCCGGGTTCATGTATGCACTCGGTGTCGCCAACAATTTCGTGCGCACCGGCCAGGTGAAGAAAGCTTTGGTAATGGGCGCGGAAACGCTCACCCGGATGGTCGACTGGTCCGAACGCGAAACCTGCGTGCTGTTCGGCGACGGGGCCGGCGCGGTGGTGCTGGAAGCCTCGGACGAGCCGGGCATCCTCGCGACTTGCCTGCACGCCGACGGCGGCTACAAGGACCTGCTGTACAACCCGGTCGGCGTGTCGGTGGGCTTCAGTGACGAAAAGAATCACGGCGTGCGCATCCGCATGAGCGGACGCGAGGTATTCAAGATCGCGGTGAAAACGCTCGATGCGCTCGTCGACGAGACGCTGCAGGCCGCCAACATGCATGCCGACCAGCTCGATTGGCTGATCCCGCACCAAGCCAACCTGCGCATCATCGAAGCCACCGCCAAGCGCCTCGGCATGTCGATGGAGCAGGTGATCGTCACGGTCGACAAGCACGCCAACACCTCATCCGGATCGGTGCCGCTGGCGCTGGACGCCGCGGTGCGCTCGGGGCGCATCAAGCGTGGCCAGAACCTGCTTCTCGAAGCCTTCGGCGGCGGGTTTACCTGGGCTTCCGCGATGGTGAGGTACTGACAGGGACCGGCAAAAGCCGGGACGGGTTCCTGTCCTGCCAGTTCGCTGTTCTCATCCCGTATCCGATTGGCAATCTTTTGAAATGAGCGACAACACATCAAACGATCCGGTCCCGGGTTCCCGGCCCCCGATCCCACAACTCGCGTTCGTGTTTCCCGGCCAAGGTTCGCAGTCGGTCGGGATGCTGGCCGAACTAGCCGCCGAGTTTGCGCAGGTCCGCCCAACTTTCGAGGAAGCCTCGGAAGGCGCCGGCATGGATCTGTGGTCGCTTGCGCAGAACGGTCCGGAAGCCGAACTCGGCAAGACCGAAAACACCCAGCCGGTATTGCTGGCTGCGAGCGTCGCGGTGTGGAAAGTCTGGCGGGCGAAGGGTGGTCCGTTGCCGGCCCAAATGGCCGGCCATAGTCTCGGCGAGTATTCGGCGCTGGTCTGCGCGGGTGCTTTGCCGCTCCGCGATGCCGCATCGCTGGTCACCGAGCGCGGTCGCCTGATGCAAGCCGCGGTGCCCGCGGGCGTCGGTTCGATGGCGGCGGTCCTGGGCGCCGACGACGAGGTGATCCGGCAGGTCTGCAAGGAAGTCTCGGACGAGGAAATCGTCACCCCCGCCAATTTCAACAGCCCGGGACAACTGGTGATCGCGGGTCATGCGGCCGCCGTCGAGCGTGCCATCCAGCGCCTCGGCGAACTGGGCGTGCGCAAGGTCATCAAACTTGCGGTGTCGGTGCCTTCGCACACGCCACTGATGCGCGATGCGGCCCAGCAGCTCGCCGCGCGCATGGCCGACTTGCCGTGGCAGGTGCCCACGATTCCGGTACTGCAGAATGCGGATGCCAAGGCGCACGTCGGCATTGAATTCATCCGCGCCGCGCTGGAGCGCCAGTTGTACATGCCGGTGTTGTGGACCGACACCGTGCAATCGCTGGTACGAAACGGCGCCACCCGGATTTTCGAATGCGGACCGGGCAAGGTGCTGGCTGGCCTGTGCAAGCGCATCGACAAATCCATCGACGCGCGCGCGCTCGGCACGTCCGTGGAAATCACCCAGGCGATGGCCGACGTTTCCAATTGATCGAGGGAATGCGATGAGCAAGCCACCCGGTGAGTTGCCGATCTATCGAGTGTTGACGGGTCCGGACGACGCTGCATTTTGCCGTCGCGTCAGCGAAGCACTGGCACTCGGGTACGTGCTGTACGGATCGCCCGCGGTTACTTTCGATGGCGAGCACGTCATCGTGGCACAGGCCATCGTCTGGCCCGAATCCTGATCTTTTCACGGAGCGTGGCATGACGAACGTATTGCAGGGTGAAATCGCGCTGGTCACCGGCGCATCCCGCGGCATCGGCGCGGCAATCGCGGACGAACTGGCGGCGCAGGGCGCGACGGTGATCGGCACCGCGACGTCCGAAGCCGGCGCGCAGGCGATCGGCCAACGACTCTCCGCGCACGGCGGCGAGGGCCGCGTGCTGGACGTCACCGACGGCGCGGCGGTCGAAGCGCTGATCGAGTCGATCGTCAAGAATCACGCCGGTCTTTCCATCCTCGTCAACAACGCCGGCATCACCCGCGACCAGTTGCTGATGCGGATGAAGGACGAGGATTGGCAGGCGATCCTCGACACCAATCTCACCTCGGTCTATCGCACGTCGAAAGCCGTGATGCGCACGATGATGAAGGCGCGCAAGGGCCGCATCATCAGCATCGCCTCGGTGGTCGGCGTCACTGGCAATCCCGGCCAGACCAACTACGCTGCGGCCAAGGCTGGCATCATCGCGTTCTCGAAATCATTGGCACGCGAAATAGGTTCGCGCGGCATCACGGTCAACGTGGTCGCGCCCGGATTCATCGACACCGACATGACCCGCGCGCTCACCGACGATCAGCGCAAGACGCTGGAAGGCACGATCGCGCTGGGGCGGCTTGGTGAGCCGACCGATATCGCGCATGCCGTCGCGTTCCTGGCGTCGCCCGCCGCGAGTTACATCACCGGCGAAACGCTGCACGTCAACGGCGGCATGTACATGAGTTGAGCGCGGCGCGCCATCGGAAGCCCCAGGCTCGACCGCCGCTGGGTAGAGCAGCGATCAGGGATGATCGCAATCAATAAACATTGTAATATGGCGTCTTTCGTGTGGCGATCTGCAGGTCGAACAACCGCTACACCGGCCCTTCGGGGTCTTGAATGAAAACCTGTACCGTGCGAGCCCTCCGCGGCGCGTGCGGGTCGAGTGGGGAAGGGTCAGTCCCGACCTCGAATGCCAATGTCCCGGGAGGCACTGTCTCATGAGCAGCATCGAAGAGCGCGTCAAGAAGATCGTGGTCGATCAGTTGGGGGTCAAGGAAGAGGACGTCACGCCGAATGCCTCGTTCGTTGACGATCTGGGTGCGGATTCGCTCGACACCGTGGAATTGGTGATGGCGCTCGAAGAGGAATTCGAAACCGAAATTCCCGACGAGGAAGCCGAGAAGATCACCACCGTCCAGCAGGCGGTGGATTACATCAAGGCGCACGTCAAGTCCTGATTGAAGGACTTCAGCGCATGCCCTCCGGCGGCGCGACCTTGTGCGATGCGGCAACCCGAAAGCTGCGCCTTCCGTGCGCAGCTTTTGCGTTGATGGGCTACGGACAATGCGCCCGCGTATGGGTGAGCAGCGGCGCGCAGGAGCACGCAGAAAACGGTCCATGTGGACTGAGCGCCATGAATGGCGCGAGTGACGGGTGATCAAGTGAGCGCGGCCGGTGGCCGTTGCCAGGCACGGTTGCGTGAACCGAGTTTTCCAATCTGGAGTTCCCATGAGCAAGCGGCGTGTAGTGGTCACCGGCCTCGGCATGATTTCGCCCGTCGGCAACGACGTCGCGACAGCGTGGCAGAACGTGATTGCGGGCAAAAGCGGCATCGGTCCGATCACGCACTTTGACGCCAACGCGTTCCCCACCCGCATCGCGGGCGAGGTGAAGGGCTTCGACCCGGCGCAATACATCCCGCCGAAAGACGTCAAGAAGATGGACACCTTCATCCACTACGGCATCGCCGCGGGCGCCGAAGCGCTGAAGGATTCCGGCCTCGAAATCACCGAGGCCAATGCGCCGCGGATCGGCGTCGCGGTGGGCGCCGGCATCGGCGGCATCGCCAGCATCGAGCGCACCACGCTGGCCTATTACGAAGGTGGCCCACGCAAGATCTCACCGTTCTTCGTGCCGGGCTGCATCATCAACATGGCGTCCGGCAATCTTGCGATCATCCACGGCTTGAAGGGTCCGAACATCGCCTGTGTCACCGCCTGCACGACGGCGACGCACAATATCGGGCTCGCGATGCGGATGATCCAGTACGGCGACGCCGATGCGATGTTGACCGGCGGCGCCGAATTTTCCGTCACCGCGACCGCGGTCGGCGGGTTCTGCTCGGCACGCGCGATGAGCACCCGCAACGACGACCCGACCCGCGCCAGCCGGCCGTGGGACAAGAATCGCGATGGTTTCGTGTTGTCCGACGGTGCCGGCTTGCTGGTGCTGGAGGAATACGAACACGCCAAGGCGCGCGACGCGCGCATTTACGCGGAGGTGGCCGGCTTCGGCATGAGCGACGACGCGTACCACATCACCGCGCCCAGTGAGGGTGGCGAGGGCGCGGCACGTTGCATGGAGGCGGCGGTGAAGGATGCGGGCGTCGATCCGGCCGCGGTGCAATACATCAACGCGCACGGCACTTCGACGCCGCTGGGCGATCTCGGCGAGGTGCATGCCGCCAAGCGCGTGTTCGGGGACCATGCTTACAAGCTCGCGATGAGTTCGACCAAATCCACGACCGGACATCTGCTCGGCGCGGCCGGTGGCGTGGAAGCGATCTTCACCTTGCTGGCGATGCGCGACAATGTGTTGCCGCCGACCATCAACCTCGACGAGCCTGGCGAAGGCTGCGATCTGGATTTCGTGCCGAACACCGCGCGCGACGGCAGGATCGATATCGCGATTTCCAACTCGTTCGGCTTCGGCGGCACCAACGGCACGCTGCTGTTCAAGCGGATCTGATGGGTGTGCGCGGGCGGTCTTGCAGCCGACCACGATCGTTTAGACTGGCCGGATGATCCGGATCGACACTCCGCGCGCGCGTGCGCGTCGCAGCCTCAGCAACGGCAACGCCATTGTGCGCACGTTGTCGATCGTCATCGTGTTGGCGATCGTCGCGGCCATCGCGTGGGCCGGCATCACGTATCTGCACTTCACCCGCACGCCGTTGAATGTGCGCGCCACGGGACAGACCGTTGAGATCGCCCGCGGCGAAGGTTTCAACGGCATCGTCTCGCAGTTGCGGCAGGAAAAGCTCACCGATGCGCCACCGCTGCTGTGGCGTGCGCTGGCCATGCGTCTTGGCGTCGCCAACAAGCTGCACGCTGGCGAATACGCGCTGGCACCCGGCATGACGCCGACCGTGTTGCTGGAGAACATGGCGGCCGGCAAGGTGCTGCATCGGCGCGTCACGCTGGTCGACGGCTGGACCTTTGCGCAGATACGGCAGGCCTTGCAGCACGCGCCGAAACTCGCGCATGACATCGGGGGCTTGAGCGACCAGCAGGTGATGGCGAAGCTCGGCGATGGCGGCCGGTCGCCGGAAGGCGAATTCATGCCCGACACTTACGACTACGTGCTCGGCATGTCCGACCTCGACATCCTCGAACGCGCGCACAAGGCAATGCAGGCCTTTCTTGCAGACGAGTGGTCCAAACGCGACCGCTCGATCTGGATCCAGCAGCCGTATCAGGCTTTGGTCCTGGCGTCGCTGGTCGAAAAGGAAACTGCGGTGCCGGCCGAGCGGCCGCAGATCGCGGGCGTGTTCGAGCGGCGCCTGAAGCTCGGCATGAAACTCGACACCGACCCCAGCGTGATCTTCGGTATGGGCGCGACCTACGCGGGCAATATCCGCAAGTCGGATCTTGAAACCGACACGCCGTACAACACCTACATGCGTGCCGGCTTGCCACCCACGCCGATCGCGCTGCCGAGCCGGGCCGCGATCCACGCCGTGCTGCATCCCGCGGCGGGCGACGCGCTGTACTTCGTCGCCAAGGGCGACGGCACGCATGAGTTCTCCGCGACGCTGGCCGAGCAGAATGCCGCGGTGAGGAAATACATCCTGGAAAAAAAGAAGCAATGAAGGGGCGCTTGATCAGCCTCGAAGGTGGCGAGGGCGCGGGCAAGAGCACGTTGCTGGCCGGGCTTAGCGCGCATTTCGAACGCAGCGGGATGGACGTGCTGTATACGCGCGAACCCGGCGGCACACCGGTGGGCGAAGCCATTCGCGCGCTGGTGCTCGATCCGGCGCGTCGCGGCATGGCGGTGGAAACGGAGTTGCTGCTGATGTTCGCGGCGCGCGCGCAACTGGTGCGCGAAGTCTTGCAACCAGCATTGGTGTCCGGTCGCTGGGTACTGTGCGATCGTTTCACCGATGCGAGTTACGCCTATCAGGGCGGCGGACGCAGCATCGACGCGACACGCATCGGCGAACTGGAACGCATCGCCACCGGCGGCTTGAAGCCGGACCTGACCTTGCTGCTGGATCTTCCGGTCGCGCACGGCCGCGCGCGTGCCAGCCAGCGCAGCGATGCGGATCGCATCGAGGTCGAGCGCGACGATTTCTTCGAGCGCGTGCGTGTGACCTACCTCGCGCGCGCGCAGGCGGAACCGGCGCGCTTCCGCGTCATCGACGCCTTGCAGCCTGTCGACGCCGTGCTGCAGGCGGCGGTGGCGGCCATCGACGCATTGCGGGCAGACGTCACGACATGACGGACGAGGAAACCATCGTCACCGCGATCGCGCCGGGCGATCCGTTGCCAGCGTGGTGCGAACCGGCATGGAGTCTGCTCGCTGCGCGCGCGGCCAATGGCACGCTCCCGCACGCCTTGCTGGTGTGCGGACCCGGCGGCCTCGGCAAACGCGCCCTGATCGAGATGTTCGTGCGCGCGCGCTTGTGCGAGACACCGAAAAGCGGTCACGCGTGCGGTTCGTGCCGCACGTGCAAGCTGCTCGCGGCCGGTACCCATCCCGACCGGATGCGGGTGAAGCTGGAGCCGAATCCCAAGACCGGCGTGATGCGCAAGGAAATCGTGGTCGACCAGATTCGCGAGCTGTCGGCGCGCCTCGCGATGTCCAGCCAGCTCAACGGCTGGCAGGTTGCGGCGATCGACCCTGCCGACGCGATGAATGTTGCGGCCCAGAACGCCTTGCTGAAGACGCTGGAAGAGCCGACCGAGGCCAGCCTGATCGTGCTGGTGGCCGACCAGCCATGGCGATTGAGCGCGACGATCCGCAGCCGCTGCCAACGCATCGATATTGTCGTACCGCCGCCGAACGAGGCGTTGACCTGGCTGGAAACGCGCGGAGTCGAATCCGCGGATGCCGTGCTGGCCGCAGCTGGCGGCAATCCGGGCCAGGCTTGGCTGCTGGCGAAGCGGGGCGGCATGCAGCGCCGCCAGGAAGTCGCACGCGACTTGCTGGCTTTGGTGGCGGGCCGCGCCGATGCGCGGGCGATCGGCCGAACCTGGGCCGGTGACGAGCCGCAACAGCGGTTGGAACAGGCGGCGCGCCTGCTCGGAGGCGCGTTGCGCGCGCGCGCCCATGGCGAACGCGCGCGCTTCGATCCGGGCTGGAATGACGAAACGGTAGCCGAGCGCGTCGCCGCGGCGAATCGCCTGCGCATGCTGTTGAACGGTCCCTTGCGCGGCGACCTGGCCTTGTTCGACTGGTTGAACGGCTTGCCGGCTGTTTCCCGTTAGAACACCTATGGATTTGCTCGTCATTCCGGGGTGCCTGCAGTTTCATCGCAGGCGAACCCGGAATCGGTGTTGCAGCCGACAAAGATCAAACTGGATTCCGGGTTCCGCGCGTCGCGCGAAAGTCACTGGGTCCCGGCTTTCGCCGGGATGACGAATGATGGAATTGATCAGGGGTTGCTTGATCGCCCCGAGGACTGCCCGGACTGAGAATGATGGCGCGGATTGCGGATATCCGGTCAGTGCCGGGTCAACCACTTCCGGGCACAATCGCGCCGCGTTCCGCTCCGCGGTCAAACCCTGCGCGCAATGAAAGGATGCCGGTTTGCGTCTGGAAAAACCCTCTGACCTGCTCGATCCCGATGCACTGCTGAAGCGTCCGGGCGCCAACCTGATGGTGATGGCGCCGCATCCGGACGACGAGTCACTGGCGACCGGCGGCTTGATCCAGCGCGCGCTTGGCTACGGCGCCGGGGTCAGTGTGGTGTTCGCCAGCGACGGAGAAAACAATCCCTGGCCGCAGCGCGTGCTGGAACGGCGCGCCTGGATCGGCCCGCACCAGCGGGCAGGCTGGGCGGCGCGGCGGCGCGGCGAAGCCGACGCCGCATTGCGTGCGCTCGGTGTCGATGCCGACCATGTACACCGGCTCGGCTGGCCGGATGGCAGCTTCACCTGGATGCTGCTGGACGACACGGCGGCGATGCTGGCGACGATGCGCGAACTGCTCGTGCGCGAGCGCCCGACGGTGTTGGCATTGCCCGATCTGGTCGACAAGCACCCCGATCACAGCGCGATCCATGTGCTGATGGAAATGGTGTTCCAGACCTCACCCGGTTTGCGCAAACCGGACTGTCTCGGTTACCTGCTGCACGGCCGCTCGCAACCCGGCGTGCCGCAGCGCGCGGTGTTCGCGCTGAGCGACGATGAGCGCCTGCGCAAGCGCCGCGCAATCGAGGCACACGCCAGTCAGATCGCCCTGAGCCGTGGGCGCTTCCTGCGCTTTGCCGCCGCCACGGAAGATTTCGTGGCCGGACTGGATTGCCACGACCGCGCCGGCGCGACCCTTCCATGGTTGCCGCCACGCGCCTTGCGTCCTTTCCTGGCCTTGCTCGCGGTGGACGCGGCCGGTGGCGAACGGGTGCGGCTGGGCGCCGGCGACGACGCCACGCTGTTCTGGCGCGACGGCAATCCCGCCGCGCGCCCCTCGCGCGTGCTGCGACCGCCGTACTACGTCAAGTTATATTGCCCGCTGCCATCGCCATGGGTATTCGACGGCTGGGGCTGGTGTCGTTTCGGCGCTTGACCGCGGCTTGTCTGTGGCGGCAAGCTGATCGCGTTGATCATCAGGGGCGGAGACATGGCAATGATGGGTGGTGCGGGCGGCATGGGCGGGATGGGCAGTCAAGGCATCCTGCCGATCGTCATCAAGGACAAGCAGACGCTGTACCAGTCCTACATGTCGTTCGTGAAGGGTGGCGGTCTGTTCGTGCCCACCAACAAGCGCTACAACCTCGGCGACGAAGTGTTCCTGCTGATGACGCTGCCGGAGGAAACCGAGCGCGTGGCAACCACCGGCCGGGTGGTCTGGATTACGCCGATCGCCGCACAGGGCAATCGTCCCGCCGGCATCGGCGTGCAGTTCGCCGAGAACGCCGACGGCGACAACGCCCGCACCAAGATCGAGACGCTGCTGGCCGGCTTGCAGGGCGGGGACAAGCCGACGCATACGATGTAGCGTGGCGATTTCGGCTATCGATCACCGCAGCGCCCGAAAACCAAAGGCAACAGTTCGGCTTCGGGTGAGCGTCCACCAGCAACAGCAAGCGGGCGTCGGTTGCTTGATGAGAGGATCCACAGCAACCGCTCGCAACCGGATTGGGTTGCCGATGAAAGGTTCCGCCCGAACAGCAAGCGGATGTCGGGGAGCTGAGGTAGGCAGCTCATCCGCGACGAGTTGGTCGGGGAGACAGGATTTGAACCTGCGACTTCTACGTCCCGAACGTAGCGCTCTACCAGGCTGAGCTACACCCCGACGTTTCGCACGGGGCAAAGAACCCCGCAGCGAGCCGCAAATGATACTTGGCGGGGCTTCATGCGCGCAAGCTGGCCGCGCTTGCTGCTAATCTTGCGGTTTTGGCACGAGACCTCACGCCATGGCGCTGACCACGCCCCGCACGATGCCCGGCACGCTGGAACTGCTGCCACGCGAGCAGATCGCGTTCCAGTCGATGCTGGACACAATCCGCCACGGGTTCGAGGTGTACGGATTCCTGCCGATCGAGACCCCGGCGATTGAATTCGCCGACATTCTTTTGACCAAAAGCGGCGGCGAAACCGAGCGGCAGGTGTATTTCGTGCAGTCGACGGGTGCGCTGGAGCGGGCGCCGGATCAATCGGGCCGCCCCGAACACGCGCTGCGTTTCGACCTGACCGTGCCGCTGGCGCGCTACGTGGCCGAGCACGAACGCGAACTGGCGTTTCCGTTCCGGCGCTATCAGATGCAACGCGTGTACCGCGGCGAGCGCGCGCAGCGCGGACGTTTTCGCGAGTTCTACCAGTGCGACATCGACGTGATCGGCAAGGACAGCTTGTCGATCCGTTACGACGCCGAGATCCCGGCAGTGATCCACGCGGTGTTCCATGCGCTGGACATCGGCGCGTTCACGATCCAGCTCAACAACCGCAAGCTGATGCGCGGTTTCTTCGAAGGCCTCGGCATCAGCGACGGCGAAAAGCAGATGCTGGTGCTGCGCGAGGTGGACAAGCTGGACAAGCGCGGCACGGATTACGTGCGCGGCGTGTTGACCGGCGAGCAGTTCGATCTCTCCGCAGAAGGCGCGGAGCGGATCATGCAATTCGTCGAAGTGCGTTCCACGTCGCTGGCCGACGCGCACGCGAAACTCGATGCGCTCGGCAGGGGAACCGATACCTTCGAGCAGGGCAGGGCGGAGCTGCGCGACGTGCTGGATACGGTAGCCGGGTTTGGCGTGCCGGAGTCGGCGTACGCGTTGAACCTTTCGATTGCGCGCGGGCTCGATTACTACACCGGCACCGTGTACGAAACGATCTTGAACGATCACCCGGACATCGGTTCGATCTGTTCCGGCGGACGTTACGACAGCCTCGCAGCGAATTACACCAAGTCGACACTCCCGGGTGTCGGCATTTCGATCGGATTGACGCGCCTTTTCTGGCAACTTCGCGAAGCCGGAATGTTGAAGGCTGCCGACAGCAGCGTGCAGGTGCTGGTCACGCAAATGGATGCCGCGCAGTTGTCGCACTGTCTGACGATCGCGAAGGAACTGCGCGACGCCGGGATCGCCACCGAAGTCGCGCTGGAAGGCGGCAAGCTGGGCAAGCAGTTGAAGTACGCCGATCGCGCCGGCATCCGGTTCGCGGTGGTGGCGGGCGAGGACGAGCTTTCTCGCGACGCGGTGGCGGTGAAGGATCTCCGTCGCGGCGATCAGTTCGAGGTGCCGCGCGCGGAACTGGTGAAATCGTTGCGGGTGGAACTGGCGCAAGAGAAGGTGCAAGTGGCATGAGGACGATTCGGCTGGATGGCAGCCATCTCACGCGCAACGACGTGATCGCGGTGGCGCGACACGGCGCGACAGTCGAACTCGATGCGGCGCAGCTCGAAAAGGTACAGCGCGCTGCCGATTTTATCGCCGACAAGGTACGCTGCGGCGAGCCGATCTACGGCGTCACCACCGGTTTCGGCAGCAACGCCGACAAGTTGCTGGGCGCGCATCGCGCGCGCGACGAACTGCCCGGCGGCAATCCCGATCCGCGCGACGAAACGTTGCCCGAGGAATTGCAGCACAACCTCATCATCACCCACGCGGTGTGCGTGGGCGAGCCGCTGGCACCTGGTGTAGTGCGCGCGATGCTGGTGATCCGCATCAACACGCTGATGCGCGGTCATTCCGGTATCCGCGTGGAAACGTTGCAGGCGCTGACCGCGATGTTGAACAGCGGCATCGTGCCGGTGGTGCCCGCGAAGGGTTCGGTGGGGGCGAGCGGGGATCTCGCGCCACTGTCGCATCTTGCGATCGTGCTGCTTGGGGGCGGCGAGGCGTTCCACGAAGGCGAGCGCATGACCGGCGGCGAAGCCCTGCGCCGCGCCGGCTTGCAGCCAGTGAGGTTGTCTTTCAAGGAAGGGCTGGCGCTCAACAACGGTACCGCGCAAATGCTGGCGACGTCGGTGTTGGCGCTGGACGAATTGGAATACCTGCTGGGAGTCGCAGACCTTGCTGCCGCCATGACGCTGGACGCCTTCGCGGGCCGCAGCGGCGCGTTGCGCGAGGAAGTGCACGCGTTGCGCCCGCATCCGGGCCAGGTTGCGGCGGCCCGGCACGTCCGCGAGTTGCTGGCGGAATCCACTTTGATCGACATTCCGTATCATCTCATTCCGCGTTTCCGCACCTGGACCGCGCAGGCGTGGGCGACGCAGGAAGAACAGGCACTGTCGTTCGACATCCGCTGGGAATGGGTGCCGCTGGACCAGCGCCATGGTCGTGAGGCGTTCTACCGGCGCTTCCTGCCGTTCCGCGGCGGCAAGAAGCACCAGCCGCAGGATGCCTACTGCCTGCGCTGCATGCCGCAGGTACACGGCGCGGTACGCGACGCGTGGGTGCAGGCATGCCGCGTCGTTGACATCGAATTGAATGCGGTCACCGACAACCCGCTGATCTTCCCGGACGCGGAAGGCGCGCAGCACATCGAGGAGCAGGTGATTTCCGCGGGCCATTTCCACGGCATGCCGCTGGCCTTGGTGATGAGCTATGTGAAGGCGGCGATCCCGGTGCTTGCGTCGATTTCCGAGCGCCGCCTCAACAAGCTGGTCGATCCGGCTACCAACGATGGATTGCCGGCATTCCTGACCGGCAACGAAGACGGCACCGATTCCGGTTTCATGATCGTGCAGTACACCGCGGCGGCGCTGGTGAACGATCTTGCCACGCGCGCGCATCCGGCCAGCGTTTATTCCATTCCGACCAGCGCCAATGCCGAGGACCACGTATCCATGGGCGCGAATGAAGCGCGCCAGGTGCTGGACATGACGCGCGACCTGTCGGACGTGCTGGCGCTTGAGTTGTATACCGCTGCGCAGGCACTCGATTACCGCAACGAGATGTTGAACGCGGCGCGCGGGCTGGCGCGCCGCGGCGGCTGGCAGGCGCTGGCGGCCAAGATCGAACACGCGCCGCGCGAGGACAACGCGCACTACGACGCATTCGCCCGTGAAGTGCAGACGCTGGCATCGGAGCTGGTCGGAGCTGACGCATTCCGGCCAGGCGCGGCGGTACACGCAGCACACGCACGCTTGCGCGAGACCATCGCCTTCATGCATCGCGATCGCGCGATGCAGCACGACCTTGCCGAAGCGTGCCGATTGGTGCGCGAACGCGCGTTCGCGACTGGGCCGGCGTCCGGCGTTTGAACCCATCCTGAAGTGGTCCCGTTTGGTGCTCTTGCACCGCGCCCGGCGGGCCGTTACGATTCGCGATCAATGTACTAGCACGTTATTACATTGGTCTTGCCGCAAACATACGATATCCGGTGCAAAACACATGAAACGCAGGGCGCTCGATCCCGAAACATCTTCCGATTCGGCCGAAACCGGATTGTGCAAGGCGCTGTTGGCGCTGCGCGACGTCGCGGAAATGCGCGCCTTTCTGCGCGACCTGTGCACGCCGGCCGAACTCGAGGCGCTGGTCGACCGGTGGACCGTGGTGCCGCATGTGCTGAAGGGCACGCCCTATCGGGAAATCCATGAACACACCGCGGTCAGCATCACCACCATCGGGCGGGTCGCGCGCTTTCTGAACCAGGGCAGCGGCGGCTACCGGACAGCGGCTGCGCGCGTCTTGCAGGGCGGTCGCCGGCGCCGGGAGCAGCGAGCATGATGCCGCGCGAGCGCCTGCGCATCGCCGTGCAGAAATCGGGTCGATTGAGCGAGCCGTGCTTCGATCTCCTGGACCGGTGCGGTTTGCGTTTCCGGCGAAGCCGCGACGGATTGTTCTGCTACGGCGATGGCGAGCCGGTCGATCTGTTGCTGGTGCGCGACGACGACATTCCTGGCCTGATCGCGCAAGGCGTGTGCGATCTCGGCATCGTCGGGCGCAATGTGCTGGCCGAGAACGCTGCCGCCCGGCAAACGGCGTTGCAATGTCTGCGGAGTCTCGCGTTCGGCGCGTGCAGGCTTGTAATCGCGGTGCCGCAGGACATGGCTTACGCGGGGGGCGGCTCGCTGGCGCGGTTGCGCATTGCTACTTCGTATCCCAATCTTCTGCGCGACTGGCTGAGCGCAAATGGAGTCGATGCAGAAATCGTGACCCTTGCGGGTTCGGTCGAAATCGCACCGCGCCTCGGCACGGCGGACGCCATCTGCGATCTGGTGCAGTCCGGCGCGACGCTCGCCGCCAACCAGTTGCGCGAGGTCGATCGCGTGCTGGACAGCGAAGCCGTGCTGGTCGGCTCCGCCACGCTGCCGGCGGACGGCCGCCGCGATGCCATCGAATTGCTGTTGCGACGGATCGACGGGGTAGTGCGTGTGCGCGGCTCGCGGCTGTTGCTGCTGCAGGCGGCGCGCGCCAGCGTGGAGGCGATCGTGGCGGTGCTGCCGGGGGCGCCAAGCGCGACGGTACTGCAGATGGATGGCCAGCCCGGACAAGTGATGCTGCAGGCGTTGTGCGCGGACGAACTGGGTTGGCGGCAATTGGAAGCCATCCAGCGCGCCGGCGCGCGCGAATTGTTCGTGCTGCCTGTCGAGAGGGCGCTGGCATGAAGCGCCTCGACTGGTCGTTGCTCGGCGAAGCGCAACGCGAGGGAACGTTGTCCCGCCCGCCGCTGTCGCGGAGCGATGCGCTGCGGGCGTCGGTGCAGGTCATCATCGCCACCGTCCGCGCGTGCGGCGACGCGGCGCTCCGCGAATACACCGCGAAATTCGACAATGCGGCCACCGAAGATGCCGAGGTTTCCGAGCGCGAATTCGACGTGGCTGCGGCATCGATCGATCCTGCATTGAAGCAGGCGATTGCCGAGGCGGCTGCACGCATCGAGGCGTTCCATAGCGCCGGTCGGGTCGCGGACGTCGCGCTGGAAACGGCGCCCGGGCTGCGCGTTGAACGCGTGTCGCGTGCGGTCGGGCGGGCCGGCCTGTACGTGCCGGCCGGCAGCGCACCATTGCCTTCCACCGTTTTGATGCTGGCGATTCCCGCGCGACTCGCGGGTTGTCGTGAAGTCGTGCTGTGCACGCCGCCACGCGCCGACGGAACCTGCGATCCGGCGGTGCTGTACGCCGCGCGCGAATTCGGCGTCCATCGCGTGTTCAAGGCGGGCGGCGCGCAGGCAATCGCGGCGATGGCGTATGGCACCGAGTTGGTGCCGCGTTGCGACAAGCTGTTCGGACCCGGCAATGCCTGGGTCACCGAAGCCAAGTTGCAGGTGGCCGCGGATCCGGACGGCGCCGCAATAGATATGCCCGCGGGGCCTTCCGAAGTTTTCGTGATCGCCGATGATGCGGCCGATCCGGGATTCGTCGCCGCCGACCTGTTGTCGCAGGCCGAGCACGGCCCGGACTCGCAGGTGTTGCTGGTGAGCGATTCGGCTGCGCTGCTGGATGCGGTGGAACTTGCAGTCGCATGCCAGTGCGCCACGCTGCCGCGCGCGGCGATCGCAGGCGAGGCGCTGCAGCACAGCCGCTTGATCAAGGTCCGCTCGATCGAGGAAGCGTTCGTCCTGAGCAACCGTTATGCACCCGAACACCTGATCGTGCAGGTTCGCGATCCGCGCGCATGGCTTGCCGCCATCGAAAGCGCGGGGTCGGTATTCCTCGGGCCTTGGACGCCGGA
>JAICIW010000028.1 GCA_025928735.1 Rhodanobacteraceae bacterium
CTTGAACATCTCCAGCATTCGCTCGGTGACGACGTAACCGCCTGCCACGTTGCCGGCTGCCAGCAGCACCGCGACCACCCCGATCGCGATTTCGATCGGTGTGTCGGCGTGCCCAAGCGCCACCATCGCGCCGACCAGCACGATGCCGTGCACGAAGTTGGAACCCGACATCAGCGGCGTGTGCAAGATGACTGGAACCCGACTGATGATCTCGTAGCCGGTGAATGCCGCCAACATGAAGATGTACAGTGCGAGAAAACCGGTAATCATGTTTCCCTCCTGCAGACTCGGTCAATCATAGCCGCAAGTGCGGCCGGCATGCGGCGGTCAACCTCTTGACCGCTGATGCGTTACCAAGGACACGTCAGGATGCGCGAGACCACGGATGCCGAACCGATCCCCGCCAGCGGGGCTGCCATGAACGCCGTCGCGATGCTGGACGCGCCCATCGCGGCGTCCGGCGTGGCGGTTTCGCGTCCGGTGGCGGCGACGATCGAAGCGTTTCTCGCCTCGGTCGAGCGGCGTGCCTGGCGCGTCGCGGAAATCGCGCTGCACGATTCCGACGAAGCACTGGACGCGGTGCAGGACGCGATGCTGCGGCTGGTCCGGCACTACTCCGGCAAACCGGCCGAGGAATGGCCGCCGCTGTTCTGGGGCATCCTGCGGCGGCGCATCACGGACCTGCAGCGTCGGCGCACCGTGCGCAACCGGATCCTGGTCTGGACGGGACGAGCAACCAACGAAGACGATGAGGAACTGCCGGCGTGGGAAGCGCCGGATATTGGCCCCGACCCGTCGCGCGCGCTGGCCTCGCGTCAGGCGCACGCGGCGATGTCTGCAGCCGTCCGCGCATTGCCGCGCCGCCAGCAGCAAGCCTTTCTTTTACGCGTGCTGGAAGGCCTGAACGTAGCGGACACGGCCAAAGCGATGGGCTGCAGTGCGGGCAGCGTGAAAACGCACCTGTCGCGCGCGATGGATGCGTTGCGGTCGAAACTCGAGGACTGGCGATGAACAAGCTGCCGGAAAAAACGATGGATGCATTGCCCGGCGACGCGGAAATCGAATCGCGTAGCCGTGCGATTTTCAGGAATGCCTGCGAGAACACTGATTCGTACCACGCGCTGCGGCTCGGCATGGCACGCCGCAAGGCAGCGCATGCCGGTGCGGCGCACGTCACGTCGCGCGTCTGGGCGCCGCTGGCCGGCGCGGTCGCGTGCTGCGCCTTGGTCATTGGCGTGGTCTGGACGAATCCCGCGCGGCAGATCGGTCCGGGCGCGACCACGGTGTCGTCGACGCCGGCCGCCACCGACAGCGGCACGCCGGAGGAAATCACGCCCGAAATCGGCAGCACCCAAATGGAAATGGTCCAGGATCTCGACTTCTATCGCTGGCTGGCGGCGCAACCCGCCGTCGCATCCGCGCGCAATCGGGGCGCTCGTTGAACATGCGCGTCCCGATGCTGACGATGGCTCTGCTTGCGGCGTGTCTCGCGATGGCGCCTTGCGCGGCATCCGCGCAGGCGGGTCCGCCGATTCCGATGCAAAGTGCGTCGAGCGAACCGGCGAACGCGGAGCAGCAACCACTCGCCTGGTCCGCCCTTTCAGCCGACCAGCAGAGCATGCTGGCGCCGCTGCAGGGACAATGGAATCAACTGCAGCCCGCCCGCCAGCGCCGGCTTGCCGAACGTGCACAGCACTGGGCGACGTTGCCGCCGGAACATCGGCAGCAGATCCGCGAACGCCTCCACCGCTGGGCCACGATGTCGCCCGAGCAGCGCCGCCAAGTGCGCGAGAACGCGCGCGCGTTCCACAACCTTTCTCCCGCGGAACGCGCCAAGGTCAGCGAAGCGTTCCGCAAGTTCCAGTCGCTGCCGCCGGCCGAGCGCCACGCCCTGCACGAACGCTGGCGTGCGATGTCGCCGCAGCAACGCATGCGCTGGGCCGCCGGGGATACGGACAAGCCCATCCTGCTGCGTCCACCCGCTGCGTCCAGCGATCATTGAGCATGCGCGGAGTGATCTTCGTGGATCGCGCGGGCGGCGCCATCTTCGCCAGAAAATCCTCCAAGACCTGAAACAAGATGACAATTGGGTCTTTCGCGGTCGACGTTTCCCGCGGACCCCGGTATCTGAGCATCAACAGGCGTTGCGCCGCCCGCAACATGGCGTCGTCACAAATTTTTGCGGGCAGCATCTTGTGCTCGGTGGGGCAAGGTCCCGACAACTTCGGACCAACGAAAAAAATCCGGGCATGTCGTAGCGGGCTTGCGCCGCGCGCGCTTCTTCGAAGGCCCTCCGCAACTGCGTCCGCCGCGCGGCAGATATCTTGGTACCCGCACGAAGCGGCAATGGGAAGGCAAACGACGGCACGCGGGCAGGGCCGCCGCAGTGATGACTCCGCGCCACAACCGTCTCCGGAAGCGCGCCTTCCTGAGCGGGTTGGTGTCGTGGGCCGGTACTCCAATCGTGGGCGTTACTCCAACCGCATCAGCTCTTGCCGAAAACCACCTCGCCATTGCGTGCGACGCAGGTTTTCGTCACCAGTTCGTCCTCGAAATCGGGCTTCCATGCGCCGTCGACGATCACGAGCTCGCTGAAGTTCGCGAGGTTGCGCGCGTACATTTCCGACGCGTGCAACGGCGCACCGGACGGAAGATTCAGCGGGCCGATGATCGTGACGCCATTGCGCTGCACGCGTTCGCCGGGCTTCGTGGCTTCGCAGTTGCCACCCCCTTCGGCCGCGAGATCGACGATCACCGCGCTGGCCTTCATGCCATCCACCATCGAAATGGGGATGATCTTCGGGGATGGCCGGCCCGGCACCGCGGCAGTAGTGACGATCACGTCCACGGTCTTGACGTGTTCGGCAAGCTTCGCCTGTTGCGCCGCGCGTTCTTCGGCTGTCAATTCGCGCGCGTAGCCGCCCTGCCCCGCGGCATTGACGCCGAGTTCGAGGAATTTAGCGCCCAGCGATTCAATCTGCTCGCGGGTTTCCGGACGTACGTCGAAACCTTCCACCATCGCGCCCAGCCGGCGCGCGGTCGCGATCGCCTGCAGGCCGGCGACGCCCGCGCCAATCACCAGCACCTTCGACGGGCGCAAGGTGCCGGCCGCGGTGGTGAGCATCGGGAAAAATTTCGGCGCGGCTTCGGCCGCGACCAGCATGGCGCGATAACCCGCGACCGCGGCCTGCGATGACAACACATCCATCGCCTGCGCACGCGTGGTGCGCGGCAGCAGCTCCAGCGAAAACGCGGCAAGCTTGCGCTGCGCATACGCCGCCAGCTGGTCCGCCGCATTGTGCGGCCGAAGCTGGCCGATCAACGCCGCGCCTTCGTTGATCGCCGCAACACGCTCATCCGACAATGGCTGCACGCACAACATCACGTCGGCCTGCGCCGCCACCACCGCCGCATCGCCGAACTCGACATTCGCGTACGCCTCGTCGGGAAATCCCGCCGTTTCGCCCGCGCCGCGCTCCAGCATCACGCGCAGGCCGCGCGACACGTACTTCTTCGCGGTTTCGGGCGTGATCGCGACGCGGCGTTCGCCGTCGGCGGTTTCGCGCAAGGCGGCAATCGTGATCGGCATGCTGGTCTCCCGTTGCGATCACGGCATCGTAGCGCAAAGCCGGCGCGAGCGGCTGCCAGCAGCGCTGATGATGCAGGCCGGGATGGCCCCGCGTGAAAATACAGGACGTACTTTTCACGCCGAATGTTAGACTGGCGCGATGCGTAACGAAGCCGCCCTTCAGTTCCTGCGCGAGCGCCGCTCGGTGCCGGCCGCGCAACTGCAACCGCCCGGTCCGACGTCGGAACAACTTCTCGAAATCGTCGCCACCGCGATCCGCGTACCCGACCACGGCAAGCTGACGCCGTGGCGGCTGATCGCGCTCACCGGTGACGCTCGCGCGCGTTACGGCGAGGCGCTGGCCGCGCTGCACGTGCAGGTCGATCCCGGCGTGCCCGAGAAGAAACTCGCCAAGGATCGCGAGCGCTTTGCGCACTCGCCGGTGATGCTCGCCGTGGTCGCGCGCGTCGACGAGCACCACCCGAAAATTCCGGCGCAGGAACAACTGCTGTCGGCGGGCTGCCTCGCTTTCAACCTGCTGCTGGCGGCGCAGGCCGCGGGCTTCGGCGCGCAATGGCTGACCGGATGGTCGTGCTACGACCGCGAGGCCGCGAAACTGCTGGGCCTGGCTGAAAACGAGCGCGCGATTGCATACATCCACATCGGCGGCCGCGGCGTGGAACCGCCCGAGCGCAATCGTCCCGATGTCGAACAGGTCCTGGGTGCGTGGCGCGAATGAATGCCGTAGCGCCCGCGCAGTCAGCCGCGCCGGCCTCGACGCCGATCGAAACCCTGTACCTGATCGACGCCAGCATGTACGTGTTCCGCGCCTGGCATTCGATGCCGAATGTGTTCTTCGACACCGACGGCGCACCGGTCAATGCTGTGCACGGCTTCGCGCGCTTCCTGCTGGATTTCGTGGAGCGCACGCGCGCCCGTCATGCCGTCGCCGCGTTCGACATCGCGCTCACCAGTTCCTTCCGCAACGCGATCTATCCCGCCTACAAGGCCAACCGCGATCCGGCACCGCCGGAACTGAAGCGCCAATTCGAATATTGCCGCGAGCTGGCGGCAGCCTTCGGATTGGTCGTGCTGGCCGACGCCGCCTACGAGGCCGACGATTTGATCGGCAGCGTGCTGGTCGCGATGCACGCGCACGGATTGCATTCCGTGATCGTGTCCGCGGACAAGGATTTCGGGCAGTTGCTGCACCACGATGCCGAACAATGGGATTACGCGCGCGGCCATCGCTGGGGCGCCGCGGGTGTGCCGGCGCGGCTCGGCGTCGAAGCGCATCAGGTCATCGACTTCCTCGCGCTGACGGGCGACGCCATCGACAACATTCCAGGTGTGCCGGGCGTCGGACCCAAGAGCGCGGCCGCGCTGCTCGCGCATTTCGGTTCACTCGATACGCTGCTTGCGCGTCTCGACGAGGTGCCGTTTCTGCGCGTGCGCGGTGCCGCGGCGCTGGCCGCGAAATTGCGCAGCCACGCCGAACAGGCGCGCCTGTCGCAGCGGCTGGCCTGCATCGCGCTGGATGCGCCGGTGCCGGGTCATCCCGACAGTTTGCTGCGCCGTGCCGCGGACCTTGTCGTACTGGATACGCTGTGCGAGCGATTGCGGATCGGTCCGCTCACCCGTGAACGCGCGCGGAAACTGCTGCGACCGGAGTCGGCGGCATGACCCGCAGCGGCCGCATCCCTGCCGTCGCCGACACGCCCGCCGAAGTGCTGTACGCAGGCCGTTGGCTCACGCTGAAGCAACGCGGCCACTGGGAATTTGTCGAACGCAACAACCCGCAAGGCGCGGTGATCATCATCGCGGTGACGCCGGAAGATCGCGTGCTGTTCGTCGAGCAATTCCGAGTGCCCATCCGCCAGTTCACCATCGAAATGCCCGCCGGCCTGATCGGCGACGCCGGCCACGATTCCGATCAGGACGCCGCCGAAACCGCGCGGCGCGAACTGGAAGAGGAAACCGGTTGGAGCTGCGGCCGCCTAGAGCCGCTGCATTCGGGGCCGTCGTCGGCCGGTATGAGCACCGAGATGATGCACTTCGTGCGCGCGCTGGATCTGCGCAGGGTCGGCGATGGCGGCGGTGATGAAACCGAAGACATCGTCGTCCACGAGGTGCCGCGCAACGAAGCCGGCGCATGGCTGCGCGGGATGTCGGCCAAGGGTTATTCGATCGATCCCAAGCTGTTCGCGGGGCTGTGGTTCCTCGACCACGCCGGCGATTGAATCATTTCGCCGTGGTGCGTTCGCGCACGAGTTGCGCATCCAATCCCTTGCCCGCTGCCGCGGCGTAGGCGCGGCATGCCCCATCATCGACCAGCGGTCCGACATCGTCGGGCGATTTGCGGCGCGCGACACGCTCCCAGAAGTCACTGGCGCCCGGATGCGGCGTCAGCAGAATGTCGCACGGCAGTGCGGACACGCTTGCGATCGATCGTCGAAATGCCGCCACGTAGGGCGGATGGTCGCTGAAGCGATAACCCGGCGCCGCCAGCGCGGTCAGGCTGTCGAGGTAGGCGACGCGAAGGCAACGCGCAGCTTCGCACGAAGTCCAAGTCCACGAAGTACTGCCGGGCGTATGGCCTGGCGTGTAGTGCGCGGTGACGACGACGTCGCCCAGGTGCAAGGTCTCGCCATCGCGCACTACGCGAACCCGTTTCACCGGCGTATAGGTCAGCCCGAACCCGTACTGTGGATCGGGCGGATAGGCGCCACCCGCTTCCAGCTCCCTGGCGCCCTCTGCGCTAGCCATCACCTGGGCACCACTGGCGCGTTGCAACGCCGCGATACCACCCGCGTGATCGGCATGCGCGTGCGAATTGAAGATCCATTTGATGTCGCGCATGTGGAACCCGAGTTCGCGCACATGCGCCTCGATCTGCGGCGCCGATTCGGGGAGATCGCCATCGAACAGCGCCAATCCCTTTCCGGTGGCGACGAGAATCGCCGACAGGCCGTGTGGTCCCACGTACCAGGTGTTGCCGTAGATGCGAAATGGCTTTTGTGGCGCATTCCATGCGATGCGCGCCTTGTCGAAGGACGGGGTGGGTGAAGCTGACGCGCCGTACGCGCCGGGCGGAATCAGACAGCAACCAGCGACAAAGACCAGCAGGCTACGCAGGATCATCCAGCGATTCCGCAAAGACGAAGTGCGAAATGTATCCGCTCATTCCGATCGGAATATGACAGAACGCTGACAAGATCACTACGCCTGGCGCGGCTCGGGCCGGGCGAGGCGCCAGCGCCACACGGCCACCGCGACCGCCGCCAAGGCGACCAGGATCAGGATCGCAGCAGCCAGCATGCGCACATCGAACCAGAACGCCGCTGCAAGAACCGCCAGCGGAATCACCGCGATTGCCAGCGCCAACAGGCGATCGCGCCGCCGCGCGCGCGGCAGCAGCAGGGCCGCGCCCGCCCACGCCAGCAGCAGTGCGAGGACGCGCCTCGCCCATTTGAAATGCGGCGGCTGCGGCGCGTCGGTCAAGACATCGGTCAACGAATGCTTTCCGAGCAGCACCTGCGCGATCGCATCGCCCGCCGGATTGCTGGCTGGCACCAGCGTGCCGCCATCGTCCCGCGCAAACACCGTCAGGTGCGAGGGTACGATGCGCATCCAGCTGATACGCAAATCGCCGGCCTGGGGATGGTCGGGATTCGCACTGGTGATGAGCGTGCCGTCGTGGACTTGAAACGTCGCGGCCATGTTGGGTGGCACACGCGAGAGATCCGGCGCGAACGGTTCGACGCCATCGATCATGCGCACCAGTGCCGGTGCCAGCTTGAACCCCGCCACAACAACGTCGGGCGAATCGAACCGAACAGCGTTGATCGGAAAAGCGCCGGGATTGGCATGACCCGCGGGATTGCCGAATGCGGTCGAATCGATCGGTTGATCGAACCAGTCCATTTCGTAACTGCGCTGTCCGCCATAGCGCATCTCTTTCCACTGGAACATTTCCACCTTGCGCACCAGCGCCGGCGCATCGACCGACACGCCGAACTGCGCATCGCGCGCGGGCGTTTTCACCTCTGGTGCCCCGACCGCCAGCACCAACTTGCCGTTGGCTGACGGGCCTGGCACCGCGGCGGCGCCGGTCAACACGAATCCGCCCAAGGCATCTTCGCCCATCGCGCGCAGCCGATCGGCGTGTTCGGTGAACCCGAGCAGCAACAAACCCAGCAGCAGCAGCACCGCGCCCAGCGCGGCGTTCCGCGAAGGATGGTCGACGAGTGCGGAGAAGCGGCTCACGCCGCGAGCTTACAGCGGCATGCCCGAAAAGTGGGCCTGCCGGTCGGTGACGCCGTAGCGGCCACGCTCGTCGCGTTGCGGCGAGGCCATCGCCGTCGCATGGTCGTGCGTGAAAAACAATCGCACGCCACGCGTGAGTTTGTCGTCGAGGAACGCGTGCTTTTCATCGATCAGCGTTTCCGGCGCGCGGTCGTAGCCCATTGTCACCGGCAGGTGTACCCACGGCGTTCCGGGAATCAGGTCGGCGCAATACACCACCCCTTCGCGGTCATGCGGACCTGCGATTTCGGACAGCATCAAGCCCGGGGTGTGGCCCTGCGAATATTGAAAGCGCACCGCCTTGCCGAGCACATGCGAATGCTCGCCCTCCACATTTTTCCAGCCGGCCGCTCTGCTCCAGCAATTCCGCGACACCGGGGATGAAGGATGCGCGGGTGCGGATGCGTCGCGCGTTGCCAATGCTGGGCGCCCACCACGTACGTCGCGTTGGGGAACAGCAACCGCAACGGCGCGTTTTCCTCCCACGCCGCCAGCAAACCGCCGACGTGGTCGAAATGCAGGTGCGACAGCACCACCACGTCGATGCCCTCGTGGGTCAGCCCGACCGCTCTCAGCGAATCGAGCAGCACGTGGCGATCCCAGCGACCCCCTTCCGACGGAAGGGGGCATGCGTTTGAATTCCAGAATCCCGAGTCCCGAAAAACTACTTCTCCGGCACGCTGATCGCGACGAATTGATTCTGTCCCTGGCGCGATACCAGCAACAGCACCGTGCTGCCCGCCTTCACGTTCGCGGTTTCGCGGCGGAACTCGGAAACACTGTTCACGGGTTTGTTGCCCACGCGCAGAATCACGTCGCCGGACGATAACCCCGCGCGTGCGGCCGGTCCTTCGACGTCGGTGATCACCACACCGCCCTTGCCGCTGTAGCCGAGTTGCTGGCGCATGCCGGACGTGATGTCCTGCACCGTCAGGCCGAGCAGGTTGCTGCCGCTGGTCGCCGGAGGTGCTCCCGCGAACAGTTCGGGCGACAGCCCGTTGCGCGGCATCTCCGCGACCCTGACCTTGACCGTCATGGGCTTGCCGTCGCGCAGGACGTTGAGGGTCGCTTCTGTCCCGGGTGCGGTCATCGCGACCGCCGGCGGCAGTTGCGCCGAGTCGTAGATCTTTTTGCCGTTGAACCCAGTGATCACGTCACCGATCTTCAGGCCCGCCTTGGCGGCCGGGCCATCCGGCTGCACCGAACGGATCAGTGCACCGTTTTCATCGGAAAGGTGCATCGCCTTGGCGGTATCACTGCTGACGTCCTGGATACCGACGCCGATCATGCCGCGACTCACGAAGCCCTTGGTCTTGAGCTGGCGTTCCGCGTCCATCGCGAGGTTGATGGGAATCGAGAACGACAGCCCCATCGCGCCGCCGCTGGTCGAGAAGATCTGCGAATTCATGCCGACCACCTGACCCTGCAGATTGAACAGCGGGCCGCCCGAGTTGCCGCGGTTGATCGGCACGTCGGTCTGGATGAATGGCACGGCGGGTTGATCCTGGCTACCGAGGGCGCGCCCCACGTAGCTGACGATGCCGGCACTCACCGAATGATCGAGTCCGAACGGCGAGCCGATCGCGACCACCCATTGCCCGGGCTGCAGATCATCCGAGTTGCCGATCTGCACGGTCGGCAACTTGGTCGCGTTGATCTTCAGCAGCGCGATGTCATAGATCTTGTCTTCACCGACCACCTTCGCCGGGAAGCTGCGGTGATCCGGCAGGTGCACGGTCACCGAATCGGCGTTGGCGACCACGTGGCGGTTGGTGAGGATGTAGCCGTCGGCGGAAATGATGAAACCCGAGCCCAGCGATTCGCCGCCGCGATCGGGCCGCTGGAGTTGCGGTCCGAACGGCATGCCGAAGAAGTGCCGGAAAATTTCCGGCAACTGCGGCTCCTGCGTTTGCTGCTCGCCGGGATGGTCGTCACCCATTTCGCTGGCGTGCTTGTAATGCGCCACCACGTTCACCACCGCCGGCCCGTATTTCTGCACGATGCCGGTGAAATCCGGAAGCGCCACCGTCGGTGTCGCCGCCAGCGCCATGCCGGCGCCGGAAAAACACAGCAGAACGAATACGGCGGCCATCCGCCTCGCCCGTCTCAACATGGTTTTCTCCTCATCGATCAGTTCGCAAAAAAATTTCCGTCGCCGCACACGAAAGCTGCCCGCGCGCGACGTGGCGCACCGGCAAACGGTGCGTGTTTGGAGCAACGTGTCGCCACGCTGAAACGCCCCGCGTCATCCGCGGTCGCGCGACTTCAGTGCTGCGCCATGGACGCGCTGGAGGACGGCGGCTCCGGCAGCAACACGATCGAGAATGGCAGGCCCGCCTGGCGGGTCTGCGGGAACGACGCGTAAGGCGACACCTCGTCGCGCGCGTAGGTGGCGCGACGCAGGTAATCGGGCTGCATCAAACCGGTGCCGTACACGACATTGGCCGAAGCCGGTTGTGCCGAAAGCACGGTGGGCTGGCGCGACAGCAGCCACGGCGGCGTGACCGGATTGGGCGCGGGCGATGTTTCGGCCAACGAAGTGGACACGGCGGAGTTCGCGGCGGGACGGCTTTGCGCGACCGGCGCCAGTGCATCGCCGCGGGGACTCGGCACGTTCAACATCAATGCGGCGACCGCGACACCGGCGGCAATCGCACCGCCGCCCATGTAACGTGCCCAATGGCGCTGGCGCGCCGGCGGCGCAGCCTCGACCTGCAAGGCCGTGGCCACGCGTGCGGCGAAATCGTTGTCGCGTTTTGGCGCCGACATCCGCGCCGAATCGGAGGCGAGGCAGGCCCGGATCAGATGCCAGCGCGACCAGGCAGCAGACAGTTCGGGGTCGTGATCGAGGCGCCGCAACAGGAATCGGGTCGGCTCGGCGGCCAGTTCACCGTCCATGAGGGCGGAAAGGTCTTCGCGGCTGGTCGGATCCATCACCTTGTACCTCTTGCTGCACTCATCGCAAAATCAGGTTTCATCGTTGGACAACAGCGGTCGCAGTTTTTCATCGATGGCTTCGCGGGCGCGGAAGATGCGCGAACGCACGGTGCCGATCGGACAATTCATGCGTTCGGCGATTTCCTCGTAGGAAAGACCATCGACCTCGCGCAGGGTGATCGCATCGCGCAATTCCTCGGGCAGCTTTTCGACCGTGGCGAAGACGGTTTGTTCAATCTCGTGGCGGGCAAGTTCGTGTTCCGGGGTGGCCTCGTCGCGCAAGCGGGCGCCGGCGTCGTACTGCACCGCGGTATCCGCGTCGATGTCTTCGGCGGGCGGACGGCGGCCCTGGGCGACCAGGTGGTTCTTGGCGGTATTCACGGCGATCTTGTACATCCAGGTGTAAAAAGCGCTGTCACCACGGAACGCGCCGATCGCGCGGTAGGCGCGGATGAAGGCTTCCTGCGCCACATCCTCGCACTCGCTCCAGTCGTGCACGTACCTCGACACCAGGCCGATGATCTTGTGCTGGTACTTCCGGACCAGCAGGTCGAACGCCTTGTTGTCGCCTTGGCGCACGCGCGCCACCAGGGCACGATCGGTTTCCACATCGCCCATCCGGGCGGCACTCCCTGATGCGCCGGAGGTGATATGCACCTCCGTCTGACCGCGCTCCGCGCGCGAAAGTTCATCCGCCATAGTCATCCCGCAACCCTTGAACCGCAACCTTCACCATGATGGTTGGGCCTGTTCGCCTCCGGATCAAGCCTAGCGCGGCGCGCAGGCCGCCACCAAGTGCGGAAGGTCAGCCGCGGGCGTCGCGCCTGCGGCCAGCGGGCGGCGAGCGCGGCTTGCCGGGTGCGTTCTGCGCCACGGCCGGGGACCGGGCAACCCACGTCGTGCCGCGCGCGCGCAGCAAACGCGCGAACGCGCCGATCGGAAGTGCGCGGCAGAACAGCGGTCCCTGCGCGGCGTCGCAGCCCCGCTCGCGCAGGAATTCCAGTTGGCGCTCGGTTTCAACGCCGTCCGCAATGACCCGCCGACGCTGCATGCGCGCGGCATCGAGGATCGAGGAGACCACCGATTCGTCATCGGGATCACTGCCGATGTTGCGCACGAAGCTCTGGTCTATCTTGATGGCGTCCACGGGCAATGCCCCGGCAAGCTCGGGCGCGCTGTGCGCGTCGCCGGCATGGTCGGCCACCACGCGGCAGCCGGTTTTTCGCAGCGCGGCCATGGCCGTGACCAATTCCGCCGACGGATTCGCCAGCACCCCTTCGGGCGTTTCCAGGTCCAGCACTTCGGGGTCCAGTTTTGCATCGCGACACGCCGCCTCGACCATCGCGGTCAGGTTCGGCTGCATCCATTGCAGCGCCGACAGGTTCACCGCCAGCCGCAGCGGCAGCTTGTGGCGACGACGCCATGTCGCGACGTCGGCGCAGGCGCGACGCAACAGCCACTCTCCGATCGAAAGGATCTGTCCGGTTTCCTCGGCCAGCGGCATGAAGAAGGCGGGACTCAACAGACCCAGCACCGGATGCTGCCAGCGCACCGTGGCCTCGACGGCCACGATCTCTTCGGTGGCAAGGTCGATCTGCGGCTGGTAGTGCACGGAGAGCTCGCCGTTGGCCTCGGCTTCGCGCAGGCGCGATTCCATTTCCAGACGCTGCCCGTGCGTATCGGCCGGCACGTCCGCGTACGCCTGCATATTGTTGCGACCGCGCGCCTTGGCGCTGTACATCGCCATGTCGGCGTGCTTCACCAGCCCTTCGGCGTCGGTGGCGTCATCGGGATAGATGCTGACGCCGATCGACGTCGTCACGTGCAATTCGGAACCGTCGTCCAGCACCAGCGGCGCCTGCATGCCCTTCAGGAGCTTGACCGCAACCCGGTCGATGTCGCTGCGCCCGTTGACGTGCCGGACGATCACCGTGAATTCGTCGCCCGCGTAACGGGCCACGGTATCGGACGCACGCACGGCATCGGTCAGGCGGCGCGCGCCCGCCACCAGCACCTGGTCGCCGACCGCGTGGCCGAGCGAATCATTGATGCCCTTGAAGCGATCCATGTCCACGAACAACACCGCGAAAACCTCGCCGGTGCGACGCGCATCGTGCAGGACCGATTTCAGCCGGTCATTGAACAGCATCCGGTTGGGCAAGCCGGTCAGGCCATCCATCAGCGCGCGGCTGCGGCCGCGCTC
>JAICIW010000176.1 GCA_025928735.1 Rhodanobacteraceae bacterium
AGTTCAAGCCGGTGTTGGTGAAGACCGGCCGCTCCGCCAATGGGATGACTGCGATCCTCAGCGGCCTGCATGGTGGCGAGCGCATCGTCACCTCGGGGCAATTCCTGATCGACTCGGAAGCAAGTCTGTCTGGTGCGTTGATGCGCATGGAAGCGGGGAACACGGTCGCGCCTGCTGCGGGAGCCAGCAGTGCGAACCCAAGCGCCATGCCCGGCATGCCGATGCCGGCAGCGTCCGCATCGAGTGGTGAAAAGCGTGGCAAGTCCGAACCTTCACCGTCGGCCGCTCCCACGAAGGCAAGCAACGCCATGTCCGGCATGGACATGCCCGCGTCCTCGGCATCAAGCGGTGGCGGAGACCGGCCATGATCGTGCGGTCGATCCGCTGGTCCATCGCCAATCGCGGCCTGGTGCTGCTCGCCGCCGTGGCGCTGGCGATCGCGGGGACGATCTCGCTGCTGCGCATCCCGCTCGATGCCATCCCCGACCTGTCGCCGACAGAAGTCATCATCAAAACCTCCTGGCCCGGGCAGCCGCCGCAAATCGTCGAGGACCAGGTGACCTATCCGATGACGACCACAATGCTGGCGGTGCCGGGGGCGACCGCCGTGCGCGGTAGCTCGATGTTCGGCGACTCCTTCGTGTACGTCGTCTTTGCCGAAGGCACCGACCTGTACTGGGCGCGCAACCAAGTGGTCGACTACTTGAGCGAGGCAGCCAGCAAGTTGCCTCCCGGGGTCAATCCGGTCATCGGCCCCGATGCAGACGGCTCGGACTGGATCTACGAGTACGCGCTGGTCGACCGCAGCGGCAAGCACGATCTCGGCCAGTTGACCGCGCTGCAGAACTGGTTTCTGCGCTATCGGTTGAAGACCGTTCCGAACGTGGCGGAAGTCGCGACGATCGGGGGCATGACGAATGCGTGGCAAGTCGTGCTCGATCCCGCGGCGCTGGCCGCGCGCGGCCTGACCGTTGCGCAGGTCGAGGATGCGGTCAAGGCTGCCAACGGCGCCACCGGCGGTTCGGTGATAGAACAGGGCGAGGCCGAAATGATGGTCACCAGCGTCGGCTACCTGCAAACGCGTGAGGAGTTCGCGCGGATCCCGGTCGCTACAGCCAAGGATGGCACCCCGGTGCTGTTGCAAGACGTGGGGAGAATCCGGCGCGGACCCACTGAGCGTCGCGGTATCGCCGAGTTGGATGGCCAGGGCGAAGTCGTGGGCGGCATCGTGATCATGCGTTACCACAAGAACGCACTGGAAACCATCAAGGCCGTCAAGGCGCGTCTGGCCGAATTGCAAAAAAGGCTGCCGCCGGGGGTCAAGATCGTCACCACTTACGACCGATCCCAGTTGATCCACCGGGCGGTAACGAACATCGGCGAGAAACTGATCGAGGAGTTCATCATCGTCGCGCTGGTGTGCCTGCTGTTTCTCGGGCACCTGCGCTCGTCGCTCGTCGCGATCATCACCTTGCCGCTCGGCATCCTCACGGCGTTCCTGATCATGGATATCCAGGGCGTGTCGGCCAACCTGATGTCGCTGGCCGGCATTGCCATCGCAGTCGGCGAAATGGTGGACGCCGCCGTGGTAATGATCGAAAACACGCACAAACACCTCGAAGCATGGCGTGACGCCCACCCGGGCCAACGCGAACCGGGGGCCGGCGAACGCTGGAAGCTGGTGACGCAAGCCATGACCGAAGTCGGGCCGGCGTGTTTCGTGAGTTTGTTGGTCATCACCTTGTCGTTCGTGCCGGTGTTCGCGCTGGGTGGCGAGGAAGGCAAGCTCTTCGACCCGTTGGCCTTCACCAAGACTTATTCCGTCGCCGCCGCGGCTGCGCTTTCCGTCACGCTGGTTCCGGTGCTGATCGGGTACCTGGTGCGCGGCCGCATTCGATCGGAACACGCCAATCCGGTCAACCGGTTCGTGCGCTGGATCTACCAACCGATGCTGGCCTTCGCCATGCGCAGGCCATGGCCGGTGATCGCGATCGCGGTCATCGTGTTGCTGACCGCCCTGCTGCCGGTGTCCCGGCTCGGCACGCAGTTCATGCCACCGCTCGATGAAGGCACCTTGCTGTACATGCCGACCGCGCTGCCGGGCCTGTCCGCGGGCAAAGTCGCGCAGTTGCTGCAGCAGACCGATCGGATGCTGAAGACGGTGCCGGAAGTCGCCCATGTATTTGGCGTGGCGGGTCGGGCCGAAACCGCGACCGACAATGCGCCGCTCAACATGTTCGATTCCACCATCACCTTCAAGCCGGAAAGCGAATGGCGACCCGGCATGACGATGGACAAAGTGAAGGCGGAACTCGATCGCGCGGTGAAGGTACCGGGCTTTTCGAACCTGTTCGTGTTTCCGATCCGCACCCGCACCGAAATGCTGGCGACCGGCATCAAATCCCCGATCGGCATCAAGGTGCTGGGTCCCGACGTCGCCGAGTTGCAGCGTCTCGCCGTGTACATTGCGCGCGTGGCGCAGGGCGTACCGGGCATCACATCGGCCGTAGCCGAGCGCGCCAATGGCGGGCGCTACGTGCGCGTCCAGATTCGCCCGGATGCCGCCGCGCGCTACGGGCTCTCCCAGCAAGAGATCCAGTCGTTGATCGCGACGGTGGTGGGCGGCGCCCCGATCGACCAGACCATCCAGGGCCTGCAACGCTTCCCGATCGTGCTGCGCTATCCACGCACTGCGCGCGATTCGGTGGCAGCGCTGCGCGCGCTGCCCATCGTGGCGCATGGTGGGGCCCAAGTGACGCTGGGACAAGTCGCGGACCTTCGCGTGACCGACGGACCGCCGGCGCTGGACAGCGAAGCGGGCGTTCCGTCGACCTCCGTGTTCGTCGATACCTCCAGCAACGATATCGGCGGCACGGTCGCCAAGCTCCAACACGCGGTGGCGCAGCAAGTCACGTTGCCCGCCGGCTACACGCTCGACTGGGCTGGTCAGTTCCAGGCCCTGCAGCACGCCAAAGCGCGCATGAATCTCGTGGTACCGGCAACGACCCTCATCGTGTTACTGCTGGTCTACCTGATCTTCCGCGACGCTGCGCAGGCCCTGATCATCCTTGCGACCGTGCCACTGGGACTCGTCGGCGGCTTGTGGCTAGTCTGGCTACTGGGTTATGCCGTGTCAGTCGCGACCGTGGTCGGTTTCATCGGCCTTGCCGGCATCACCTGCGAATTCGGCATCGTGCTGGTCCTGTACCTGCGGGAGGCGTGGCAGCGGCGCATGTACGCGGGCGAGCTGACCTATGCGGCGCTGGACGATGCCGTCCGTGAAGGTGCGCTGCTGCGCGTGCGCCCAATCGCGATGACCGTGGTGGTGATCTTCGCGGGTCTGTTGCCGATCATGCTGATTGGCGGCACAGGCTCGCTCCTCGCGCGCAGCATCACCGCGCCGATGGTCGGCGGCATGGTCACCTCGCCCATTCTTTCGATGCTGTTCATTCCGGCGGCGTTCCGGTTGCTCGAACGCCGGCGGTTGCGCCAACGCAACGAGCAACATTCATTGCAACCCGAGGAGAACACACCATGAAAACACGTTCCATTCTGTTGAGCGCCATCTTGATGGCAGCAATCACGCCCGTGTTCGCGCAAGCGACGTCGGGTACCCAGGGTATGAAGATGGATCAGAACATGCCGATGCACTCGACTAGCTCCGGCACGATGATGAACTGCATGCAAAGGGGCAAAGACACGCAAAACAGCAGCGGCACGCAAGGTATGCAGATGGGCAAGAACATGCCCTGTGCGAATCAGACCGCACAGGGTACAGGCGTCATCGAAGCGATCGACGCGGCCAAGGGCACCGTCACGGTCAAGCATCAGGCGATCGCGTCGATCCATTGGCCGGCAATGACCATGACCTTCAAAGCCGATCCGCCGAATCTGCTGAAACCCATCAAGGTCGGCGAGAAGGTGAACTTCATCCTTCATCCGGCAGGTATGAACAGCACAGTGACAGCAATAGCGCCGATCAAGTAAGCAAGCGGCGCTGAATACGAAGAGTGGCGCCCCTTCTGCTCACGAAGGACGTTGTGCAGTGGTACCTTCCCAACCATGACCAGCAAGCAACTCCACGAAGAAGGACAGGTGCCCGCTTTCGACAGCACAGTCGTCTGCCCGATGTGTGGCGTCGCCACACGCGTGAGCATGCCGACAAACGCCTGTCAATTCTTCTGGGATTGCCCGACCTGCGGCGCCTTGTTGAAACCCAAACCCGGTGACTGCTGCGTGTTCTGCTCGTACGGCGATGTACCGTGCCCATCGGTGCAAGTGAACCAGGGGTGCTGCAGGTCGCGATGAAACACCGCGAGGCCTGCATGAGGAGCAGGCTTGACACGGCCTGAAATAGTTTTATAGTTGCAAAACTATGAAACCAAAGAAAGCCGTGCAGGCGTTGGGCGCACTGGCGCAGGACAGCCGTCTTGCGGCCTATCGTTTGCTGGTTCAGGCTGGCAGCGACGGCTTGGCCGTTGGTGAAATCAGTCGACGCCTGAAGGTGCCGGCGCCCACCCTGACCAGTCACCTCAACGTGTTGCGCCGAGCCGGGCTGGTGCGCGATGAGCGCGAGGGACGCGTCATCCGCTGCCGCGCGGATTACGCGCAAATGAACGCGCTGCTCGGCTTTCTTACCGAAAACTGTTGTGCGGGCGATCCCGGCGCATGTGCACCGGCAGCCATCTGCGCGACATCCATCCGCAAGACCCAACCTCGGAGCACCAAGCCATGAAACGCTTCCATGTGCATGTCAATGTCACCAATCTTGAAGCCAGCATCGGTTTCTATTCGACTCTGTTTGGCGGCGCGCCTTCCGTGCGCAAACCGGATTACGCCAAGTGGATGCTGGACGATCCGCGCGTCAATTTCGCGATTTCGCAACGTGACCGTGCCGCGGGCATCGATCATCTTGGTCTGCAGGCCGATGAGCCGCAGGAACTGGAGGAAATCGGCAAACGCCTCGCCGCGGCGGATGCGGTGGCACTCGCCGAGAGGGGCACGACCTGCTGTTACGCGCACTCTGACAAGTATTGGGCCGAAGACCCCCAGGGCGTCCGTTGGGAAACCTTCCATACGCATAGGGAAGCGACGACGTATTCCGCGCCCACGACAGCATCAGGCGCGCAGGGCAAGTCGTGCTGCGGGCCTGCTGGAAAGTGCGCTGCATGAAGCGGGTACTGTTTGTCTGCGTCGAAAACGCCTGTCGCAGCCAAATGGCAGAAGCCTTCGCGAAGCGGCTGGGCGCGGGCCAGCTCGAAGCTCACTCGGCGGGCTCGCATCCCGCGGCCAGTGTGAATCCGCGCGCGGTCGCTTTCATGGCCGAGCGTGGCTACGACTTGAACGCGCAAGTTTCCAAGCCGCTCTCTGCTTTCGAAGGGCAAACCTTTGACGCCCTCGTGACCATGGGTTGCAGTGATGCTTGCCCGTGGCTGCCAGCTACACGCCGCGTGGACTGGGACCTACCTGATCCGAAGGCATTGCCGGATGACGGTTTCCGGGCCGTCCGCGACGAGATCGAGCGTCGCGTACAACGGCTGTTGGCGGAGTGGGATA
>JAICIW010000155.1 GCA_025928735.1 Rhodanobacteraceae bacterium
GCCATCCGCTTCCCGACATTGAAGCGTTCGCGCAAACGCTGTCGCGATGGGGTTGGCGCAAGCCGCAACAGGTGGTCACATACGACGATGCCGGCGGTGCGTTGGCGGCCGCGCGGTTGTGGTGGATGCTCGAAAGCGTCGGCGCTGCTGCCAGCGTGCTGGATGGCGGTTGGAAAGCGTGGACGGCTGCCGGGCTGCCGGTGGAACACGGCGCGGCCGTGCCGCGCCAGGCGACTTCAGTCGAACTGCATTTCGATCCCGCGCGCGTGGTGTATTACGAGGAATTGCAGGCGCTGCGCGAACGGCCGTCGACCCTGATGCTGGATGCGCGTGCGGCGCCGCGTTTTCGCGGCGAGTCGGAACCGATCGACCGCGCCGCGGGCCATGTGCCCGGCGCGCACAACCGACCGTTTTCCGAAAACCTCGATGTGGCGGGGCGTTTCAAGTCGCCACAAGCGTTGCGCGAAGAATTCGAAGCGGCGCTCGCCGGTCATCATCCGGATGATGTGGTGCACATGTGCGGTTCGGGCGTCACCGCTTGCCACAATCTCCTGGCGATGGAAGCCGCCGGCCTGCGCGGCTCGCGCCTGTTCGCGCCGTCATGGAGCGGGTGGGCCAGTGATCCCTCGCGCCCTGTTGCAACGGGCGATTGAGGTTGTAGGGCGGGAGTAGCCGCGCGGCGGCGTATCCTGCCTTCGTGAGACGGAGAACCGGCGGGATGCGCTGCGATTCTCCCGCCTCGCCGGACCTGACGCCGGCCAGCAACATCGCCCAGCCGCCGCCCTTTCTGGATCCGATGCCATGATTGTTGGGCTTCTCCCGGAACGAGTCCGGGATCAGCCCAACCTACGAAGCCGTGTAGGTTGGTGTTGAGCGCAGCGAAGCCCAACGGTCATGGCTGGCGTATTTGCGCCGCCGCATACACACTCATCACCATTTCACCCCCGCCAGCAACATCGTCTCGCCGAGATTCTTGCCGCCGAATAGGCGCGCATTGGAGATGTGCCGCAGCATCACCATGAAATGGCCGTTTTGCCATCCGGCGCTGGTCATGAATTCGACGCGGCTGGAAAGCGCGTCGGTGCGCGTGCTGGTCACGGCGAGTTGCTCGCTGAGGAACCAGTGGTGATTGGCCGTCACCATGCGCACGCCGGCGCCGGCCAGAAATACCTCGTGGTTCAAATCGTCCTTGCGGGTGTTGCGTGCGTCGACCCAGCCAAACGTGCCGATCGGCTCGAAGTGCGCGTTGCAGTCATCGGCGCCTTTGCCGAACACGCTGGCGAAGATCGCGCTGGTGGTGCGCTCGGATGACGTGATGCTGGGTCCCGCGGTCAGGTCGTAGCCGGCTGCCCCGGCGGGTGCGCAGGCGATCAGGCAGGCGAGGGCGCCCATTCCGCAACGAAGGCCTTTCACGTCGTGCTCCCTTTGTTGTCCGTTGTCGCGGGGAAATGTGCGGCATCCGCACGGGGGCATTGATTGCCGCAGAAATGATTGCCTTGACAATTAAAGCCGAAACAGTATCATCCTCGGCATGAATCGTGCTGAAACTTCCTCCGACCGCTCCTTCCAGTTGTGCCGACTGATCGGCCGGCTGCGCGCGGAGTTTGTCTATGCGGTCGAGCAGGAAATGGGGCACCAGGGTGTCGAACTCAACTTCACGCAGTTCGTCGCACTCAAGCTGCTCGGGCACGAGGAACCGATGACGCCGGTCGAGCTGGCACGTGCGCTGCATTACAACCCCGGCGCGCTCACGCGGTTGCTGGACAAGCTGGAGCAGCGCGGTTACCTGAAGCGGGTCCCGGATCCGGACGATCGTCGCGCGTTGCGGCTTGAGTTGACGACCCAAGGCAAGGCCCTGCGCAAGCGCGTGATCGGGTACTGCGACGCCGTCGCCGCTCGCACTTTCGAGGGCACCACGACCCGCGAGCGCGAGCAGTTGCACGATGTGCTGAGCCGGGTGCTGGACGGAATACGCGCACGGCGCGAATGAACGCATCCGGCCAGGTCGCGTAAAAATCCGCGCCATTCGAACGTCATCTTTTTGGAACGCCATGGCGTGGCGAAGCTATACCGATCCAGGAGTCCCCGTCTCATCCATTCAGGCAATCTGTCCACCACGCGCGGCGCTTGAAACACGCGCCCTTGTCCCCAACCCACGAGCAATGCCCTTGAACATTCCGACACGTCGCGGCAATTTTGCCGCCGCGGTCTTGGCCACCGTGTTGCTGGCCGGCTGTGCCAGCACCGGCGGATTGCACCCGACCGCGACGCCCACGAATCCCGCCTCGCTCGCTGCGCAGCGCTCTTTCTCGGGCGCGAAAACGGACGACGCCGCATGGCCGCAGCAGGGGTGGTGGAAGGCGCTGGGCGATGCGCAGCTCGACACACTGGTCGACGAGGCGCTGGCCGACAATCCGGACATGACGCTGGTGGATGCACGCGTCCGTGCCGCGCTGGCAGCGGCGGGCGCCGCCGACGCCGCGCGCAAGCCGACACTGAACGGTGGCGCCAGCGCCGCCGGCGCGCGCGTTCCGCCGATCCTGCCGCCGCTGGCGTCGGGCCATTTCGGCGTGATCCGCTACGGTTACTTGAGTTTTTCGTGGGACCTCGACCTGTGGGGTGGCAAGCGCGCCGCGTGGCAGGCGGCCGTCGGCAATGCACGCGCCGCGGAAGTAGACGCGCAGGCCGCACGCCTGAAACTTTCCGCGGACGTGGTGCAGGCGTACTTTCAACTGGCAGGCGCCTGGGTGCAGCGCGATCTCGCGAATGAAGAGCTGCAGCGCGCCAACGATTTCCTGAAACTCACCCACAAACGCGTCGCCAGCGGGATCGACAGCAAGTTCTCGCTGGCGCGCATCGAGGCCGAAAGCGCGAGCGATCGCGCGCACCTCGAAGCGGCCGATAATGCCGTGCGCTCGGCGGGCCTCATGCTGGCGGCGTTGCTGGGTGCGGGTCCGGATCGCGCGCTGGCGATCGAACGTCCGGCGTTGCCGGCCGTTCCCGCGCTCGCGCTGCCCAGCGATTTGCCGGCCGACCTGCTCGGCCGCCGGCCCGATGTGGTGGCCGCGCGCTGGCGCGTGGAAGCGGCGGGGAAAGATATCAAGGTCGCGAAGACCAAGTTCCTGCCGAACGTCAGCATCAGTTCGCTGGCCGGCTTGCTCGCGCCCTCGTCGATGAACCTGTTCTCGTTTCAGAATCGTTTCTACACGATTTCGCCGGCGCTGAGCCTGCCGATCTTCGAGGGCGGCGCGTTGCGCGCCAATCTCGCCGGCAAGGACGCCGCGCGCGACATCGCGGTCGCGCAATACAACCAGACGCTGGTGCATGCGATCAACCAGGTCGCAGGCCAAGTGGATGATCTGCAATCGTTGTCGGCGCAGGTGCAGGATGCGGAGAACGCGCGCGCAAGTGCCGACGATGCCTACGCGTTGGCGATGAAGCGCTATCGCGCCGGGGTCGGCAACTATCTCGAAGCGTTGAGCGTGCGACAAGAGCTGATCGCCGCCGAACAGCAACTGGCCAGTCTGCAGACCCGTCGCGTCGGCGCATGGGCCACGCTCAATGAGGCGCTCGGCGGCGGCTTCCAGCCGGCGGCCGACGCGCCCTCGCTGGCTACCGCGCCCCAATCGGCGTCCGAATCCCAAGCACATCAACCCCAGGCACATCGATGACTTCTCCCATCAATCCCAATCCCGTCACCGAAGACGACGCCGCGGTACAACTGAAGGCGAAGCGGTTGCGCAAGCGGCGCTTGCTGCTGCGCGGCCTGATCGCGCTGGTGGTCGTCGTCGGCATCGGCTGGGCGCTGTATCACTTCCTGGTCGGACGCTGGTACGAAGGTACCGACGATGCCTACGTCGACGGCAACGTGGTGCAGATCACGCCGCAGGTGCCGGGCACCGTGATCAGCATCGGCGCCGACGACAACGACTACGTGCGCCAGGGCCAGACGCTGGTGAAGCTCGATCCGTCCGATGCCGATGTTGCGCTCGCGCAGGCCGAGGCGGCACTGGCGCAGGCGGTGCGCAAGGTGCGCGGCTTGTACAGCACCGTGCACACGTCCAAAGCCGATGTCGCCGCGCGCGAATCGGCGGTGCAGCAGGCCCAGGCGGACTACAAGCGCCGCAAGGGATTGGCGGAATCAGGTGCGATCTCGACCGAGGAACTGGCGCATGCACGCGATGCGCTGACCACCGCGCAGAGCGCGCTCGCCGCCGCGCAGGCGCAACTCGCGACCACCGACGCGCTGGTGTCCGATACCGAAATCGCCACGCACCCGGACGTGAAGGCCGCGGCTGCCGCGGTGCGCGCCGCCTGGTTGAACGATCAGCGCACCACGCTGGTGGCGCCGGTTTCCGGCTATGTCGCCAAGCGCACCGTGCAGGTCGGGCAGCGCGTGCAACCGGGCACGCCCTTGATGGCGGTCGTGCCGCTGCACCAGGTATGGGTGGACGCGAACTTCAAGGAAACGCAGTTGCAGGACATGCGCATCGGCCAGCCGGTGACGCTGACGTCCGACGTCTATGGCGGCAGCGTGACCTACCACGGCCACGTGGCCGGCCTCGGCATCGGCACGGGCAGCGCGTTCTCGCTGCTGCCGGCGCAGAACGCGTCGGGCAACTGGATCAAGATCGTGCAGCGCCTGCCGGTGCGCATCGAACTCGACGCCAGGGACCTGGACAAGTATCCGTTGCGGATCGGCTTGTCGATGGACGTTTCGGTGAACCTCCACAACCAGAAAGGTCCCATGCTGGCGAAGAATGCGCCGCAGCATCCGGTGTTCAGCACCGACGTGTACGCGCAGGACCGCGCCCAGGCGAACGCACTGATCGCGAAGATCATCCACGCCAACAGCGGTCCGATCACCGACAGTGCCCAGGCCAGGGGCGCCGCGATAGCGAGACATTGATGCGAGCGGCCGTGGTAGCGGCAGGATTTTTTGCGATCCTCCCTGATCGCTGTTCCGTCAGAGTTCGTCGCAATCTTCAGTATTCCCTGTCAATGGATGTCAGAACGTCCATCCTTGGACTGATTTTTCACGAAAGCCGCTTCGGCTGATCTCGCACGCTTAGGATTCCATGCCTTCCACCGCAGCCACCGCGGCAGCCGGCAGTTTCGGCGAATTCCGGCCCGCCAGCCTGCCGCTGGCGACGCTCGGGTTGTCGTTGGCGACGTTCATGCAGGTGCTGGACATCACCATCGCCAACGTGTCATTGCCGACCATCGCCGGCAACCTCGGCGCCAGCCTCACGCAATCAACCTGGGTGATCACCTCGTTCGCGGTGTCCAATGCGATCGCGTTGCCGCTGACGGGGTTTCTTTCACGGCGCTTCGGTGAAGTGAAGTTGTTCGTGTGGGCGACCGCGCTGTTCTCGATCTGTTCGCTGGCCTGCGGCTTCGCCACCAGCATGGGTGAACTGGTGTTGTTCCGGGCGTTGCAGGGCGCGGTCGCGGGGCCGATGTATCCGCTCACGCAAAGTCTCATGGTGTCGATCTATCCACGCGAAAAACGCGGGATGGCGTTGGCGATCCTCGCGATGGTGACGGTGGTCGCGCCGATCGCGGGGCCGGTACTGGGCGGCTGGATCACCGAGACCTATTCGTGGGAATGGATCTTCTTCATCAACGTGCCGATCGGGTTTTTCGCGAGCGCGGTGGTAGCCGGGCAACTCGGCAAACGCGTCGAGCAATTGCGCCAGGCGCGCATCGACTGGGTGGGGCTGGTCACGCTTATCCTGGGCGTCGGCTCGTTGCAGGTATTGCTGGACAAGGGCAACGAGCTCGACTGGTTTCATTCCGGTTTCATCGTCGTTTTGGCGATCGTGTCGGTGGTGTCGCTCTCGGTCTTCCTGATCTGGGAGTTGACCGACGAGGAACCGATCGTCGACCTGCGGCTGTTCCGGCACCGCAACTTTGCCGCGGGCACGCTGGCATTGGTGCTGGCCTACGCCGCGTTCTTTTCGATCGGCCTGCTGGTGCCGC
>JAICIW010000069.1 GCA_025928735.1 Rhodanobacteraceae bacterium
CGCGAACCTGCCGCGCAACCCGTTCTTCATCGCCAACACGCTGTTGCGCGACCGTTGCGACGGCCACGATCTCGACTGCCGCAATGCGGCGCTGCGCGACTCGTACCGCGCGTATGTGTTCGGGAACCTGCATGACCTTGCCGATTGACGACGCCGGTATCTTCGCCACGCTGCCGCGGCACAGACTGCGGCGCTGGCCGGATGTCGGCGACCTCGCGGGCGTGGACGAGGCGGGCTGCGCGCCATTGGCCGGACCCGTGGTGGTCGCGGCGGTGATCCTCGATCCCGCACGTCGCATCAACGGACTTGACGATTCCAAGGTGCTGTCCGCACCCGTCCGCGAAAAACTGTACGAACGGATCACTGCGCGCGCGTACGCATGGAGCGTGGTGGCCGTAGGCGTCGAAGAGATCGACCGCATCAACATCTATCACGCGCGCATGGCCGGCATGGTGCGCGCGCTGGAACGTCTTGCGCATGCGCCGGCATTCGCATTGATCGACGGCGATCGACTCCCTCGCCTGCTGCCCTGCCCCGCGCGTGCGTTGGTGGGTGGTGATGCGCTGGCGCCGGCCATCAGCGCCGCGTCGATCATAGCCAAGGTCACCCGAGACCGCATGATGCGGGAGATGGACGCGCGCTGGCCCGGCTACGGATTCGCCCAGCACAAGGGTTATCCCACTCCGAGCCACCGCGAGGCGCTGCAGCGCCTGGGGCCGTGTCCCGAACATCGGCGCAGCTTCGGGCCGGTGCGGGCGGTGTGCGCGGAAGAACAGGCGCCGATGCCCGTCCAGGCGGAACTCCTGAACCCGTTGTAATGATTCGCGCGGCTTGCGTCGTTGGGCTTCACCGCGTTCAGCCCAACCTACGAGGCTTGTGTAGGTTGGGCTGACCGGGCTTCATCCGGGAAGTCCAACATATCCCCTGCACGGCGCCGCGACGTGCGGCCTAGCGGGCACGCTGTCAAGCTTGCCGCACCCGCGTGGCGACAATACGCTTGCACGGTTACCACGAACCTCGTCATGCCGATCCGCTACGTCCACCTGCGCACCCACAGCGAATATTCGCTGCGCGACTCGACCATCCGCATTCCGGAAAAACCGGAATATGGCGATCCAGCCAAGGCCAAGCAGGCGAATCTGGTCAGCCGCGCGGTGGAACTGGGGCTGCCGGCGCTGGCGCTGACGGACGATTCCAATCTGTTCGCGCAGATCAAGTTCTACCGCGCCGCGGAAAAAGCCGGCATCAAGCCGATCGTCGGCTGTGATGTCTGGATCGCCAATCCCGACGACCCGACGCGTCCCGATCGCCTCACGCTGCTATGCCGCGACCACGCGGGTTATCTCAACCTCACGCGCCTGATCTCGCGTGGCTGGCTGGAAGGCCAGCATGCAGGCCGCGCGCAGTTGCAAGCAGATTGGCTGGATGGCGCCACCGGCGGCCTGTTCGCGATCGCGGGCCGCGACAGCGCCTGTGGACGGTTGCTGGTCGCGCAACGCGAATACGATGCGCAACTCACCCTCGATTCCTTGCGCCGCCATTTCGGTGACGGCCTGTATGTCGAAATCACCCGCACGCAGCGCGAAGGCGAGGATGCCTTCAACGCCCACGCGCTGCAGCTTGCATCGCGGCTCGACTTGCCGGTGCTGGCCACCAACGACGTGCGCTATCTGGATGCCGACGACTTCGAGGCGCACGAGGCACGCGTGTGCATCCAGCAGGGCTACCAACTTTCCGATCCGCGCCGACCGCACGAGTATTCGACCGAACAATGGTTGAAACCGGCCGACACGATGGCGGAACGGTTCGCCGATCTTCCCGAGGTGCTGGACAACACGGTCGAACTCGCCAAGCGCTGCAACCTCGAACTCTCGTTCGGCACGTATTACCTGCCCGCGTTTCCGGTGCCCGCGAAGGAAACGCTGGAATCGTGGATCGGAAACCAGTCGCGCGAAGGCCTCGAACAACGCCTCGCCGAAAGCGGCGTGGCCGAGGGCCACATGCGCGAAGACTACACATCGCGCCTCGAACTGGAACTGGACGTGATCGGCAAGATGGGCTTCGCCGGCTACTTCCTGATCGTGTCCGACTTCATCCGCTGGGCCAAGTCGCGTAATATTCCGGTCGGGCCGGGCCGCGGTTCGGGCGCGGGCTCGGTGGTGGCGTGGTGCCTCAAGATCACCGATCTCGATCCGCTGCGTTTCGGCCTGCTGTTCGAACGCTTCCTCAACCCCGAACGCGTGTCGATGCCCGACTTCGACGTCGACTTCTGCATGGAACGCCGCGACGAGGTGATCGCGTACGTCGCCGACAAGTACGGCCGCGACCAAGTCAGCCAGATCATCACTTACGGTTCGATGGCGGCGAAAGCCGTGCTGCGCGACTGCGGCCGCGTGCTCGGCATGCCGTACGGCCAGGTCGACAGGATCGCGAAATTGATCCCGCGCATGCCGCTGGACCTGACGCTCTCCGACGCGTTGGGCCTCAGCGAAAAATCGAAGAAGGAGCCCGATCGCGTGGTGCGCGAGTTCTGCGAGGGGTACCAGCAGGATGACGAAGCGCGCACGCTGATCGACCTCGCGCTGAAGCTGGAGGGCCTGACCCGCAACGCCGGCAAACATGCGGGCGGCGTGGTGATCGCGCCGACGCCGCTGACCGATTTCGCGCCGCTGTATTCGGAACCGGGCGGCGCCGGTGTCGTGACCCAGTACGACAAGAACGACGTCGAAACCGTGGGGCTGGTGAAATTCGACTTCCTCGGGCTGCGCACGCTCACGATCATCGATTGGGCGGTGAAGGCCATCAACGCCCGCCGCGCGCAAACCGGCGAGGAACCGCTCGACATCGCCGCGCTGCCGCTCGACGACCCCGCGGTCTTCAAGCTGTTTCGCGAAGCGCGTACCGGCGCCGTGTTCCAGTTCGAAAGCGCGGGCATGCAGCGGCTGCTGAAGGATGCCAAACCCGATCGCTTCGAGGACCTGATCGCGCTCAACTCGCTGTTCCGTCCGGGCCCGATGGACCTGATCCCGAGCTACGTCGCGCGCAAGCACGGCCGCGAGAAGGTGACCTACCCCGATCCGCGCGTCGAACCCGTGCTCAACGAAACCTTCGGCATCATGGTGTACCAGGAGCAGGTAATGCAGATGGCGCAGATCGTCGGCGGCTATTCGCTCGGCGGCGCCGACCTGCTGCGACGCGCGATGGGCAAGAAGGTGCCGGCCGAGATGGCCAAGCACCGCGGCATCTTCCGCGATGGCGCGATGCAGAACGGCGTCGAGGAAAGAAAGGCCGACGCGATCTTCGACCAGATGGAAAAGTTCGCGGGCTACGGCTTCAACAAGTCGCACGCCGCCGCGTATTCGCTGGTCGCCTATCAGACGGCCTGGTTGAAAACACACTACCCCGCCGAATTCATGGCCGCCACGATGTCGTCCGACATGGACGCCACCGACAAGCTGGTGCAGTTCATCGAAGACGCGCGCGGCATCGGACTTTCCATATTGCCACCCGACGTGAACGCGTCGGACTACCACTTCGTGGCGATACCCGGCGACGGGCCGAAAACGCACGACGCGATCCGCTACGGCCTCGGCGCGATCAAGGGCGTGGGCCGCGCGGTGTGCGAAGCCATCGTGGCGGCGCGCACCGCGGGTGGGGCATTCCGCGATCTGGCGGACTTCTGCGCGCGCATGGATTCGGGCAAGTTGAACAAGCGTGTGTTCGAAGCGCTGATCCAGTCGGGCGCGATGGATTCGCTGGGCGCCAATCGCGCCACGTTGACCGCGCAATTGCCGGAAGCGGTGAAGGCCGCCGAGCAAAGCCTGCGCGATCGCGAAGCCGGACAGAACGACATGTTCGGCGCCGCGCTGGCGCCGGTCGCGACGGTTTCCATCGCGACGCCACAGCAGCCACCGTGGACGCTGGAACGCAAGCTCGCGGGCGAGCGCGCCACCCTCGGTCATTATCTTTCCGGCCATCCGACCGATCCCTGGCGCGAGGTGCTCGCACAACTTGCGAGTTGCCCCATCGGCGACATCGCGGATCGCTACGAGCCCCCCCCGCCACGCGGCGGTGACGACGACGACAACCGCTGGCGCCGCCCGCCCGAAACACCGTGGGCCATTGCCGGCATGATCATGAAGATGCGTCGCCGCGGCGACACCGGTGCTGCGGTACGCATCGAGGACTGGAGCGGCGCGATCGAAGTCAATTTTTTCCGCGAGGCAATGCAGCAATACGCACCGCTTTTGCAGCCCGACGCCATCCTGGTCATCGAAGGCGGCCTCGCTCTCGACGACTTCAGCGGCGAACTTGCGATCCGCGCACGCCGTGCATGGACGCTGGACGAAGCCTGCGAAGCCGGCACGCGCGTATTGCGTGTCGGCGTCAACGGCATCGATGCCGGGTTCGTCAACACCTTCAAGCGCGCGCTCGCGGGCCATTGTGGCGGCCGAACGCCACTGCTGCTCACCGGCTATCGCAATGCGACCGGCAGCGCCGATCTTCGCCTCGGCGACGACTGGCGCGTCAAGGTCAGCACCAACCTTCTGCGCAGCCTTGCAGAGGTGCCGGGCATCAAGTCCGTGCAGCCCTCGCTGTCGCGTCCCGCCGCCTCCTGAACGGGCGCCGGTATAATCGCCGCTTCGCCGGATCAGACGCAGCGAATGAACCCCAATTTCCTCGATTTCGAGCAGCCGATCGCCGAGCTGGAAGACAAGCTGCGCGAACTGACCACGGCGGGTCGAGACAACGCCATCGACGTCGATGACGAGGTCGGCAAGCTGCGCTCGAAGCTGCGCAGCAAGACCGCCGAGATCTTCCGCGATCTTTCGCCGTGGCAGATCACGCAACTGTCGCGCCATCCCGGGCGCCCCTACACCCACGATTACGTCGCGGTGATCTGCGACGAATTCCACGAGTTGGCGGGCGATCGGATGTACGCCGACGACGCGGCCATCGTCGGCGGCCTGGCGCGCATCATCGGGCGCCCGGTAATGGTGATCGGCCACCAGAAGGGCCGCGACATCAAGTCCAAGGTGCGCCGCAACTTCGGTATGCCGCGTCCCGAAGGCTATCGCAAGGCACTGCGCCTGATGGAGATGGCCGAACGTTTCGGCCTGCCGATCCTCACCTTCATCGACACGCCCGGCGCCTATCCGGGCGTCGGAGCCGAAGAGCGCGGCCAGAGCGAAGCCATCGCGCGCAATCTCGAAGTCATGGCCGAATTGAAGGTGCCGATCGTGTGCACCGTGATCGGCGAAGGCGGTTCCGGTGGCGCGCTTGCGATCGGCGTCGGCGACCGCGTCAACATGCTGCAGTATTCGACCTATTCCGTGATCTCGCCCGAGGGTTGCGCGTCGATCCTGTGGAAGAACGCCGGCCGCGCCAAGGACGCCGCGGAAGCGCTGGGCCTGACTGCGCCGCGCCTCAAGGAACTCGGCCTGATCGACAAGATCATCCGCGAACCCACCGGCGGCGCGCACCGCAACCCGCGTTCCATGGCGATCCGCCTGAAGGCGGTGCTGTTGAACGAACTCGACGAACTGCAGGCGTTGCCGGTGGAACAACTGCTCGAACAACGCTACCAGCGCCTGCGCGGTTACGGCGCGTACCAGGACTGAGCCGATACCGGTGGGATGAATCCTCAAACCGATTCCGGATTCGGGCCTGCGATCCGCTCCGGAACGACCAGCAGCGTCGGCGCTGACCTTCAGCGACTGGTGCCAGCCCCGGTGAGTCACGCGTTGCGCCGTCGCGCTACCATCGACGCATCCGCCGCGATGGAGTCGCCCATGGCCAACGAATCCGCCGCCAAGCTCGCCGTCCTGATCGACGCCGACAATGCGCAGCCGTCGCTGCTCGATGCGCTGCTCGCGGAAATCGCCAAGTACGGAACCGCGCACGTCAAGCGTGCCTACGGCGATTGGACCGACACTCACCTGAAAAGCTGGAAGGAGACGCTGCTGAAGCAGTCGATCCAGCCGATGCAGCAGTTTGGCTACACGCGCGGCAAGAATTCCACGGATTCCGCGCTGATCATCGATGCCATGGACCTGCTGTATTCCGGGCGCTTCGACGGCTTCTGCATCGTGTCCAGCGACAGCGACTTCACGCGGCTGGCCGGGCGCTTGCGCGAATCCGGACTGATCGTGTACGGCTTCGGCGAACGCAAGACGCCGGAGCCGTTCGTCGCCGCGTGCGACAAGTTCGTGTATGTCGAGAATCTGTCCGGCAAACCCGACGAACCCACCCCGCAAAAGCCCCGCACGGCGGCGCAGTTGAAGCAGGATGCCGCGCTGGTCAACCTGCTGCGCAACGCGGTGGAGGCCGCCTCCGATGACGAAGGCTGGGCCGGCCTCGGACCGGTCGGCTCGATCATCAGCAAGCAGCGTCCCGACTTCGACGCACGCAGCTATGGCTATGGCAAGCTGAGTAACCTGATCACTGCGACGACGCTGTTCGACATCGAGCGGCGCAGTGCCGGAGAAGGCCGCGCCAAGACCATCCACGTCCGCAATCGCGCAAAATCCGGCAAGGGCTGAACTGTGTGGACGGATGACCTGCGGGCGCAGATCGAGGCGAACGCACCGCCTGCCCTGTGCGTCGCCTTCAGCGGCGGTCCCGATTCGACCGCGCTGCTGCACACGCTGGCGCAGTTGCCGGAAGCGCGGGAACGCGGGTTGCGCGCGTTGCATGTCGATCATGGCTTGCAGACCGGCAGCACATCCTGGGCGAAACATTGCGCGGATTTTTGCGAATCGCTTGCCGTTCCGCTGACCATGCTTCGCGTGCAGGTGGACCACACACGCGGCGAAGGCGTTGAAGCGGCGGCTCGCCGCGCGCGCTACGCCGCGTTTGCAGAAAACCTTGATAAAGGCGAATGGCTGGTGCTGGGTCACCATCGCGACGATCAGGTCGAAACCGTTCTGCTGAAGTTGCTGCGCGGCGCGGGGCCGGAGGGCCTGGGCGGGATGCGCGCGCTGCGTCCGTTCGCACTTGGCTGGCTATGGCGACCGTTGCTCGAAACACCAAGCGAAGAATTGCGCACGTATTTGTCTGAAAAAGCATTTCCCTGCATTGACGATCCTGCCAATGCCAACCTCCGCTTCGCGCGCAACGTGTTGCGGCGGGAAATTCTGCCGCGCATCGCAGCGCACTGGCCGCACGCCGATGCATCCATCCTGCACTCGGCGCAGCTTTGCCGCACTGCTGCCGACTACATCGAGGCTGCCGCACAAACCGCGCTGGCGACATTGCGGCGCGATGCGGACACGCTGGATGTCACCGGCTGGCTGGCGCTGCCCGAGGCATTGCGCGCGCCGGTGCTGGATACGTGGCTGCACGCGAACGGTTTCTGCGCGCCACCCGATGCGTCGCGCGCCGAACTGGCGAAGCAAGCCGCGAATGCTTCGGAAGACAGCACGCCCCTCATCGCATGGCCGGGTACGGAGATTCGCATATGGGACGGGCGGCTGCACGCGATGCCGTCGCTGTCGGTCCCGGCTGCCAATTGGCATACGCAATGGCGCGGCGCGCCGCTCGAATTGCCGCCGGATTGCGGCGAATTGCACCTCGAAGCGATGCCCCCGGCATCAACGCACGCGACCGGCACGCCGTTCGATCCGCCGCTGACCGTGCGCTTTCGAGAAGGCGGCGAACGGATCAAGCCCGCCGGCGATCCTCACACCCGAGAACTGCGCGACCTGTTCCAGCAAGCGCGTGTGCCGCCGTGGCTGCGCACGTGTTGTCCGCTGATTTACGAGAACGACCAGTTGATCGCCGTTGCCGATCTCTGGATCAGCGAACGCGGCAAAACCGTTTTCGATGCGTGCGGCGTGCGGCCGCACTGGACGCGGCCGGTCTGGTGCAGGTTGGGCTGATTCCGGGCTTGCCAGGAAGAAGCCCAATGATATGCGAACATGTTGGGCTTCCGCCGATGAAGCCGGCGTCAGCCCAACCTACACGCTGCGCCTTCGCTGTCCGCTCATTTACGAGAACGGCGAGTTGAGCGCGGTGGTCGATCTTTGGATCAGCGATCGAGGCAAAACCATTTTCGATGCGTACGGCGCACGACCGCGCTGGACGCGGCCGCCCTGTTTCAATTGTAGGTTGGGCTGATTGCGGGCTTGCACGGAAGAAGCCCAACAATGTGCGAGCACGTTGGGCTTCCGCAGATGAAGCCGGCGTCAGCCCAACCTGCGCGCTGATTTTGCTCGTCATCCCGGAATCGCGAAGCGATATCCGGGACCCAGTGTCTTTCTGCTTATACGTTGCGAAAGGCACTGGGTTCCGGGTTCCGCCGCAAGAAGCCGCGGCGGCCCCGGAATGACGAACAATTCAGCGATGTCAAATGGCACGTCAATGTGATGCTCCGTCTCTGCCGCGTCGTCCCACGATGATCCGCGCGCCGCGTTGCCACGTCATGTACGACCACGCCCAGTTCCACATCACGGCCAGCCGGTTGCGGAAGCCGATCAGGAAGAAGATGTGCGCGAACAACCAGAAAAGCCATCCCACGAAGCCGGAAAATTTCAGGCCGCGCAGATCCACCACCGCTGACGACCGGCTGATGCTGGCGAGGCTGCCGTAGTCGCGATAACGGAATGACCCCGCGGCGCCCCCCGCGATGCGATCGCGGATCGCGCGTGCCGCATGCGTGCCCATTTGCTTGGCCGCGGGCGCCATGCCGGGCACGCGCTGGCCGTCCTGCTCGACCC
>JAICIW010000088.1 GCA_025928735.1 Rhodanobacteraceae bacterium
ATCGCCTTCCACGACCTGACGATCGTGTTGCTGACGGCGATCGCGCTGGTTTTCACGTTGCTGCTGTTCCTGTACGAGAGCTTCCGCGCCGCGATCGTGGTGATGATCCAGCCGCTCCTGGCCATCTGCGCCGTCTTCATCGGACTCTGGATCACCGGCATCGAACTCAACATCTCGGCAATGATGGGCATGACGATGATCGTCGGCATTGTCACCGAACTCGCGATATTCTATTTTTCCGAACTTGCGGACATCCGGGCCCATGCGGGGAGCGACGAAAACCCTTCGCTCCGAGAAATGTTGATTGACGCGGGCAAGCGGCGCGCCCGCGCCATCCTGATGTCCGCGATTGCCGCAATCCTCACCTTGTCGCCGCTGGCGCTGGCGATCGGGCGTGGTTCGCGGATGCAGCAACCATTGGCGATCGCGATCATCTTCGGAATGGCCGCGGCCGTGCCGCTGGTGCTGGTGGTAATGCCCACCCTGTATTCGTTGCTGATGCGGCGCAAGCGGCAGCAACAAGGCCAATGACGCTTCCTGCCCGCTTGCGGGGAAGGTTGGGTCGGGGGCAATTCCGCAGCTACTCCCCGTCTGCCGTTCGGGCAGCTTCCTCCGCACGCGGGGGAAGGAATTTGTTTTGCCAGTGCAATGTGGCGTGCAACACGTCGTCTTTCAGTTGGTACGCCAGTGTCATCTTCAGCGCACGCGCGGCGGCAGCGGCCAGCGCCAGACCGAGTCCCGCGTGGCCCGCGCCCTGAGCGTCCTTGCGCCAGAAGCGCTGGCCGAAGTTGACCAGATCATCCGTGTGCAACACGGGCGCCGCGTTGCACACTTCGATGCTGTCCCGCGTCGCCCGCAAGCTGACGACACCCCCGGCCGGGACGTAAGCCACCGCGTTGCCGAGCAGGTTGTCGAGCACGATTTCGAGCAGCGCAGGATCGGTGTCGATTGCCAAACCCGAATCGTTCGACTCCGCGATTTCGATGCGCACCTCGCGTGCACGCGCAGCCTCGTGATGTCGCTCGCTCACCCGCGCGAGTTGCGACCCCAGCGGCACGTGTTCGGGATGCGGTTGCTCCAGCCCCGACTGGATGCGCGTCAGTTGCAAGAGGGCGGTGACGGTCGCTTCCAGTTCCGCGCCGATGCTGCCGACTTCCCCGAGCAGGCCGTGCGCGTCGCGTCCGCTCGGGTAGCGGCGTTCCACGTCCACCAGCGCGCGCAATTCGGCGAGCCGCGTGCGAAATTCGTGCGCGAGACCCGAGGCGAACTGGCGTTCGCGGGCCAGTCCCTCGTCCATCCGCGCCAGCACCTCGTTGAAACGCGCGACCAGCGGGGCCAGTTCGGTTGTGTTGGCCGCCGGCAGACGACCGCCCGGCGCATCCGGGCCGATGCCGGCCATCGCACGATCCAGCACCGAGAGTGGACGCAAGCTGCGCCGTACCAGCCAGGGCGTCAGCAGCAACACCAGCGCGCAGGCGCCCAGCAGACAACCCAACAGGATGATGTCGAGCGTATCCAGAAGATCGTCCAGCGGTCCGCTCTGGAGCGCATAAGTAAGCGCGCAGCTCGGTGCGGTGGACGCGGAGGCGCGAGCGGCGTGCGTGGGCGTGAACCGGAATGCGACCACGCGCAGCGCGCGGCCATCGCGCGAGCGCGCGTCGGCGAACATGGGTTCGACCTCGGCGGCGACAGAAGGCGGCGCTTCCGTACTGCGCGCAATCACGGCGCCCCCACAGCGCAAATCGTACCAACTGGATTCCGCGTTGCCGGGAAATACAGTGGCCGCCGCATTGTCGGCGTCCACGGCGATGCGGCCATTCTCGATCTGCGTCAGCGCCGCCAGCGATTGCGCACGCGACAGCAACGAAGCATCGAAGCGCTGCTGCATCTCGGCATCGGCCCGCCAATCCACGATTTTTGCCGCTGCGCCGAACACCACCAGCACGGCCAGCGCCAGCAGCAGCGTCAGGCGCGCGCGCAACGAGAAGGTTTTGACGCGCGCCTTCACGGAATCAGATAGCCGGCGCCGCGCCGGTTTTCGATCAGGCCATCGCACCCGGCGTCCGCAAGCTTGCGCCGCAAACCGAACACGACAACCTCGACGCTCCGGTCCGACGCTTCGCTTTCGCTGCCGGCGATGCGCTCCAGGATGTCGGCGCGCGCAAACACCCGGCCACGGTGGCGCAGCAGCAATTCGAGCAGCCCGAACTCGCGCGGCGTGAGTTGCAGCACGCTGCCGTTCGCGCTGGCGCGGCGCGCCTGCGGATCGAGCCGCACGCCCGCGTGTTCCAGCACGTCCACGTGCGTCTCGGCGGGACGTCGCGCCAGCGCGTGCAGGCGTGCGACCAGTTCCTCGAACGCGAACGGTTTCATCAGGTAATCGTCGGCCCCGGCATTCAGCGCGTCCACGCGATCCGCGACCTGGTCACGCGCCGACAGCACCAGCACGCGCGGCCGTTCGCCGCCCGCGGGCAACGCGCGCAGCACGCCGAACCCATCCAGTCGCGGAAGCCCGAGATCCAGCACCACGAAATCGTAGCCGTAGGTCGCAAGATAACCGGCCGCTTCGACGCCATCGGCCGCGACATCCGCCGTGAATCCCGCGGCATGCAACCCGCGCGCGAGCGTCGCGCGCAAACGTTCGGAGTCTTCGACCAGCAGCAGCTTCATGAACGGCATTCCCGAGGCATGCCGCGAAAGCTACCACCGCCCGTCACCAAGGACACGCAATCGCCTTGCAAGGTTCCCGAAAGCTACGACGAAGCGGCCGCTAAGCATGCGGCAGCAAAGTGGCACGCATCGCAAACCGAAGATTCCCGGCATGCAACCAGGCACCCTTCTAAGACGCTTCGCGATGTGGCTCCTGATCGGCATTGCCGCAGCGGCCCCGACGGGCAAGGCCTTTGCCGCGAGCGGTCCGTTCGGCATCGATCACCGCATCGCCTACGACAACAGTGGCATCTGGACGCGCAACAACCAGAAGACGCTGATGGGCGCCACCATCCTGACCGTGGTGGGCGGCTCGCTCGCGCTCGGCGATCAGGACAAACTGGGTGACACGTTCTGGCGCTCACTCGACTCGATGGCGGTGTCGTCGGTGATCGCACAGGCTGCGAAATCGACGTTCCAGCGTCAGCGCCCTTCGCAAACCGGCAACCCGAACAAGTTTTTCCAGGGTTTCAAATACGAGAGTTTTCCGAGCGGTGAAGTCACCGCGATCGCCGGCGCGGTGACCCCGTTCGTGGTGGCTTATGGCCACGACCACCCCGCCGTGTATGCGCTGGAACTGCTGCCGCTTTACGATGCCGTCGCGCGGGTCAAGACGCGCGGGCACTGGCAAAGCGACGTGCTGGCCGGCTGGGCCATCGGCACCGCTGTCGGCATCTGGGCCGCGCATCGCGATTCGCCATTGATCCTGGGCTGGTTGCCGGGTGGATTCCAGGTGGGCTTCATCCACCGTTTCTGATGCCATCGCGAATCAAGGCCGCGCAACGCGCAACACTGCGCTCCATCGATGGCGCAGGTTCACGACAGCTTCTCGAGGAGATCCTCGATCGCGCGATCCAGTTTTCCCGGTTGGTCGCACATCACGCAATGACGCGACGGCGCGATCGATACGAACTACGCGTCGGGCACGCTGGTGATCTGACGCTTGAGTAGCCGCCGCCAAAACCGCCGCGCGTGCCGCACGGCATGCCTCAACCGGTGTTCTGCAGGCCCTGCGATACCCCGTTGACGCAGGCAACCAGCGCACGCAGCAGTGCCTCGTCCGCACCGCCGCTCGCGCGCCAGCGCCGGAGCAAGTCCACTTGCAGCAGGCTCATCGGATCGACGTAGGGGTTGCGCAAATGGATCGACACCGCCAGACGCGGATCGCCACGCAGCAGCGTGTCGCTGTCTTTCAACTTGAGCAGACCGTCGCGGGTGCGCGCGAATTCCGCTTCGATCAAACCGAAGAATTCGGCGTGCAGGGGACCTGCCAGTTTCGAGAACGCCGCGGCGATGCCGAGATCGCATTTGGCCAGCAGCATCTCCACGTCGTCCAGCACGTTGGCGAAGAACGGCCACTCGCGCGCCATTTCCGCCAGTTCCGCTTCGCCGAATGTCCGCACGCCGCGTTCGAGCGCGCTGCCGAGGCCGTACCAGCCGGTCACGATGGAACGACACTGCGTCCACGAAAACACCCACGGGATTGCGCGCAGGTCCTCGACGCCGCGCATGCTGCGCCGGCTGGCCGGGCGCGAGCTCATGGTCATGCGCTCGATCACGTCGATCGGCGTGGCGGCACGGAAATAATCGACGAAACCCGGTCGCTCGACCAGCGCGCGATACGCCTCGCGGCTGTGTTGCGCCAGCACGCCCATGCGTTCGCGCCACAAGTCTTCGCGCGACTCCGCCTCGCGCGGACGGAGGCTGGCGCGCAATACCGCGCCCGCGGTTTGCTCCAGGTTGCGCAAGGCGAGCGCACGGATGCCGTACTTGCGATGGATCACCTCGCCCTGCTCGGTGACGCGCAGGCGGCCGGCCACCGCGCCGCGCGGCGACGCCATCAATGCCGGCGTCACCTTGCCACCGCCGCGGCTGGCCGAACCACCGCGGCCATGGAAGAACGTCAGGCCAATGCCGGTTTCGCGCGCGACTTCCAGCAACTCCACCTGCGCGCGTTGCAGCGCCCAGCGTGCGGCGAGGATGCCGCCGTCCTTGGCGCTGTCGGAATAGCCGAGCATGATCAACTGGCGATCGCCGCGGCGCGACAGGTGTTCGCGATAGACCGGATCTTCCAGCAGTGCGCGCAGCGTGGCGGCGCCATGTTTGAGGTCATCGACCGTTTCGAACAGCGGCGCGATGTCGAGCGGCACGCCGTCGTCTTCGACCAGGCCACCGTCACGCGCCAGTGCCAGCACGGCCAGAACGTCGGCGGCCGAGCGCGCCATCGAGATGATGTAGGGACCGGTGGCGTCGGGACCGTAGTCACGACGCGCCCCGGTGAGCGTCGCGAACACCGCCTTCAGGCGCGCCGCGGCCGGATCGTCGTGCGCGGTGAAGGTGTCTTGTCCTGCCGCCAATCCGCGCAAGCACATCGCGCGATCGTCTGCAGGTCGGCCGGCCCATCCGGGATCGTCCAGCAATACCGCCAGCACGTCGTCGTGCACGCGCGCATCCTGTCGCACGTCCAGCCGCGCCAGATGGAATCCGAAGGTGCGCACGCGCCGCAGCAACCGGCGCACGCCGAACAATCCGGCGTGTTCGCCCTTGTGCGCGGCGAGGCTTCCGGCGATCAGCGCCACGTCGGCCTGGAATTCGGTGGCATTGGCGTAGCGTTCCGCAGCCTCGTTGCCGGTGGCGGCCAGTCGCGCACGCATCAGGGTGAGCAGGCAGCGATATGGCATGTTCGCGTGGCGGGGACGGATCGCGGCGGCCGCTTGCGGAAGACGCGCCCGGTAATCGTCCAGCCGCCGGCGCAAGGCATTGGAAACCCGCGCGCGATCGTCGGTCTGGCTGAGCAGGCGTTCCAGGTGCGCGCATTCAGACTGGTAGCGCGCCAGCACCATCGCGCGTTGCGCGCGCAAGGTTTCACCGATGGTGTCCGCGCCCACGTTGGGATTGCCGTCCATGTCGCCGCCCACCCACGAGCCGAAACGCAGCAGCCGCGGCAACTCAGCGCAGACGCCGTAGACGCGCTCGAGTTCGTGTTCCAGCGACTCGTAGAACACCGGCAGCACCCGATACAGGGGGCCCGCGAGATAGAAGCTCACGTGTTCGAATTCATCCTGCACGCTGGGCCGGACCGCCGAGGCTTCGGCGGTTTGCCAGCTCGCGGTGAGCGCAGTCAGCAGGCGCTGGTGATCAACGGCACGTTCCTGCGGCGTGCGCGAGGCGTCGAAGCCTTCCACCAGCGCCTGAACGATTGCCTGTTCCTTCTCCAGCAGCGAGCGGCGCACGGCCTCGGTCGGATGCGCGGTGAACACCGGCTCGATGTCCACACGTTCGAGCCACTCCAGCAATTCTTCGACCCCCACGCCGCGCGCCTTCAGCGATGCCAGTACGTCGGCCAGCGATTCGGGCTGCGGCGCGGCGCCAGCAAGCTGGTAGTCGCGACGGCGGCGGATGCGGTGCACGCGTTCGGCGGTGTTGACGGCCTGGAACCAGGCCGAGAACGCGCGCGCCAATGCTTCCGCATCGGCGGCGTCCAACCCTGCCAGCGATTCGGCAAGATCATCCACCGCCTGCCCTTCACGACGACGCCGGATCGCCGCGGTGCGGACGTCGTCCACCCGCTGATAGAACGCTTCGCCTTCCTGCTCGGCCAGCATTCGGCCCACCAGGATGCCGAGCCGATGCACGTCTTCGCGCAAAGGCCCGTCGCGCGGCAGGAAATCGGGAATGCTGTCGGCGGATTCGGGCATGCGATCCTCGCATCGGCGCTGAGGCCTTCGAGCTTACCAAGACACCGATTCCGGTTCGCGGCCAAACCGCATAAGCTCATGCGTTCCGCGCCGACATCGAGCATGCGCCGGAACTGTGGCCGTCGTTCACGGTCAGTGACAGGTCATGCCGCTCGCTTGCGGCGCAGTCCACGGGACGAGGATTTTGCATGCGGCCACATCGTCGCGGCGTCTTTGCAAACATGATCCGGGGTGCACGATGGCTGCACGCCGGACTGGTCGCCGCGGTCGTGGCGGTCTCGGCGCCGTCGCCGGCGCTGGCGCAGACATCGCCCGCCGCCGGCTCCACAGCGATCGCGTCGGCGCAGCCCGCATCGGCTTCCTCGATCGTCACCTTGCAGGCGATCAATGTGACCGGCGTGGTGCCCGGACCGGGCTTGTGGAAGGTGACGCGCGGCGATCACGTGCTGTGGATCCTCGGCGTGGTGCCCACGCTGCCGGCCGGCGTCGAATGGCGCTCGAACCAGGTCGCGCAAACGATCGCTGCTTCGCAAACGGTGCTCGAATCGCCGGGCGTCAAGCTGAAAGTGGACACCAACTGGTTCGGCAAGCTGTTCCTGCTGCCTTCCATTTATCGCGCGCAACGCAACCCCGACGGCAAGACCTTGCATGACGTCTTGCCGCCCGATGTCTACGCGCGCTGGTATCACGCGCGGGAACGCTACTACGGCGACGACTATTCGATCGAGCGCTACCGGCCACTGCTCGCGGCCGGCAAGTTGATGAAGAAGGCGCTGAAGGCGCACGGCCTGCACGGCGACGGCGAAGTAACTGACATCGTTACAAAGTTGGCCAAACAGCACGGCGTCAAGACCGCCAAGCCGGACACCACGCTGGAAATCAAGGAGCCGCGACAGGCGGTGAAGGCGTTCGCGGCCGCCGGCCCGGATGGCATCACCTGCCTGCGCGTGGTGCTGGACGCAGTCGAACACGAGTTGCCGAACTTCCGCGCGCGCGCCAACGCGTGGGCCACCGGCGACATCGAAACCCTGCGCGCGGTGCCCGAAAGCGCCTGGCGCGGGACCTGCCAGTCCGCGATCACCGGCGCGGGTTTCGCCAAATCACTGGGCATCGACAACCTGCCGCGTCGGATCGAAGAGACGTGGCTGGCCGCGGCCGATGCGGCGCTGGCGGCAAACACGCAGACCTTCGCGGTGCTGCCGATGCATGACCTGCTGGACCCCGACGGTTATCTTGCCGCACTGCAGGCGCGCGGCTACGTGATCACCGCCCCGGACGCAGGGCTTGCGGAGGACCCGGTATCGGCGAATAGTGTCGCGCC
>JAICIW010000380.1 GCA_025928735.1 Rhodanobacteraceae bacterium
AGGAAATCCTCGACGCGCTGGCGCAATTGCCGAACCTGAAGGTCGCCGCGCGCACCTCGGCGTTCGCGTTCAAGGGCAAGGCCGAAGACCTGCGCAAGGTCGGCGATGTTCTGGATGTCGCGACCGTGCTGGAAGGCAGCGTGCAGAAATCCGGCGACGAGGTGCGCATCACCGCGCAGTTGATTGATACGCGCAACGGTTATCACCTGTGGTCGGAAAAATACGATCGCAAGCTCACCAACATCTTCGCGGTCGAGGACGAAATCTCGAAGGCGATCGCAGACAAGCTCAAGGTGCAAATGGCCGGTGGCAGTGGATCGACGCTGGTTGCGCAGAAGACCGTTGATCCGCGTGCGCACGATTTCTACCTGCGCGGCTTGACGCTGCTGGCGGCGCGGTCGGTGGGCGAAGCGGTGGGCGCATTCCGGCAGGCCGTGGCGATCGATCCAGATTACGCGCAAGCCTGGGCCGCGCTGGCCGAAGCGCAGGCGCTGCTGCCTGCGTACGGGCCCACCGCGATGCAAGCCGCCAATGCGGATTCGCTGGAATCCTCGCAACGCGCGCTCACGGCGAATCCGAATGTCGCGCTGGCGTATGTCGCGCAGGGCATGGTGTACATGGATCAGATGCGCTGGGCCGACGCCGACGGCGCATTCCGGCGCGCGCTGGCGCTGGCACCCGGTGACGCGGAAGCCCTGAACCAGTACGGACAGTTCCTGGAAGGAGTCGGCCAACTCGAACTCGCGCTGGTGCAGTTCGATCGCGCATTGCAGCGCGATCCCCTGTCCGGGGTCAATGCCGCGATCCGCGTGCAGCTGAGATTGATCTTGCATCGCGACGATGCCGCCACGGCTGCTGCACGGATCAAGGCCATCCTGGATGCGCACCCCGAGAGCCTGTACGTGCACCGCTCCGCGACGTTGATCTATCTCAATCTGCATCGCTATCCGGAAGCGGAAGCGCAGGCCCGCGCGGCAGCCGTGCTGAACGGCACCGATCCGGAAGCCACGGTGCAGGTGATTCGCGGCATCGCCGATCCGGCCCTGCGCGCCCAGGCGGTGCACAGCCTGGAAACATCGGCGGGCAATTCGGGCCTGCAGCGCGACGCGATTCTGCATGCATTCTTCCTTGTCCAGCTTGGTGAACGCGATCGCGCTCTGGCTGCCCTCGAAGATTACGCAACCCACGGCAACGGTGCGATCCAGCAATTGCTGTGGTTTCCGGCGTTCAATCCGATCCGCAACGATCCGCGTTTCAAGGCGGTGCTGGAGAAGATCGGCTTGCCGTACACACCCAAGAACCTCAATTCGCCATGAGCGCGCGACCTTCGCTCCTCTCCGAACTGCAACGCCGCAACGTGCCGCGTGCCGCGGTGCTGTATGCGGGCGCGGTGTGGGCGCTGGCGCAGGGTCTGGCGCAATTGCTGCCATTGTTCGGCGACTACGGATGGATCGCGCGCTGGTTCGTGATCGCGGGCGTGGTCGGTTTTCCGTTCTGGATCGGCTTCGCTTGGTTCTACGAATTCACGCCGCAGGGCCTGAGGCGCGAAAGCGAAATCGCGCCGGGCGATTCGGTTGCGCACTCGACGGGACGCAAGCTGGACAAGTGGATCATCGCGGTACTGGTCGTGGCGGTGGTGCTGCTGCTGACCAACACGTTCGTGTGGCGAAGAGGCGCCGGGCTGGACGGCGGCGGCATCGCGCCCGGCATTTCCTCGAAGTCCATAGCGGTGTTGCCGTTCGATGATCTCAGCCCCCGGCACGACCACGGTTATTTCTCCGCCGGCATGGCCGAGGAATTGTTGAATGCGCTGGCGAAGGTGCAGGGCCTGAAAGTCGCAGGCCGCGCTTCGTCGTTCTATTACGGCAACCACAATGCCGACCTGCGCACCATCGGCAAGGCGCTGGACGTCGCCAACGTGCTGGAAGGCTCGGTGCGCACGCAGGGCAACGCGGTGCGCATCAGCGTGCAACTGGTCCGCACTGGCGATGGATTCGAAGTGTGGTCGCAGAGTTACGATGGCGACATGCGCAACATCTTCGATGTGCAGGAGCGCATCGCGCGCGCCATCACCGACCATCTGAAGATCGTCCTGACCGGCAGCGAGCAGGCGCGACTGGTGCCGGTGGCAACCACCAGCGCGGAAGCGTATGCGGATTTCGTTACTGCGCAGACACTGGTCAACAAGCGTGTGGGCGACAGCCTGCCGCGCGCGATCGCGCTGTTGCAGAAGGCGACCGCGCTCGACCCGCGATTCTCGCGCGCCTGGGCCAAGCTCGCCGTCGCCTACGCGGTGCTGCCGCAGTACAGCCATGCCGACTGGAAGGCGAGCTGGAAGACTTCGGACGATGCCGCGCATCGCGC
>JAICIW010000014.1 GCA_025928735.1 Rhodanobacteraceae bacterium
AGCAGGCGCTGCACATCGCGCACGAGGTCGAACGGGCATTGCGTGGTGACGGCCACCGCGCGCTGCTGCAGCGGATGTTCGGCAATCGCCCGGCGCGCTGGTCATCGAAACTGCACGGGCACGACCGGCTGCGCGCGGCCATCAACATCTTTACCCGCATGCGTTTTTGCGACGCGCATGGCCGCATCGATTTCGATGCCAAGGGTGCGCCGGGCTCGCAGCACGCCGGCCTGTATCCGTGGTTCGAAGTGCCGGGCGTACGCGCGCGCGACACCCGCATCGTGTGTGGACACTGGTCCGCACTCGGGCGTTTCGCCGGGCTCGGCGTGTATGCCATCGACACGGGTTGCGTATGGGGCGGCAAGTTGACCGCGCTGCGCCTCGATGGCGAGGAGCCGCAGTTCATTACCGTGAATGCGGAGCCGCATCGCACCCGCAAATAGTGTTCGTCATTCCCGCGAAAGCGGGAACCCAGGATGTAGGGCGGGAGTAGCGCAGCGCATCCCGCCGAACGAGGTATCCACGACAGGCGGGTTGCACCCGCCTACCAAGGCTGGGCATAGCGAAGCCCAACGAAATACCGGTGTTGGGCTTCCCCGATGAAGCCGGGTCAGCCCAACCTACAAAAGCGTGGAACGTTACGCGTCAGCGAAGACCCGTCTCGTTGCGGGCGATCACCATGCGCTGGATTTCCGACGTGCCCTCGTAGATCTCGGTGATCTTGGCGTCGCGGAAATAGCGCTCCAGCGGCATTTCCTTGGAGTATCCCATGCCGCCGTGGATCTGCACGGCCTGGTGTGCGATCCACATCGCCGCTTCGGACGCGGTGAGCTTCGCGACTGCGGCTTCGGTGGAAAAGCGTGCGCCGGTCTTCGCGGCTTGCTGCTTCATCCAGGCCGCGCGCAGCGTGAGCAACTGCGCCGCATCCAGCTTGCATTTCATGTCGGCGATCTTGGCCTGCGTCATCTGGAACGATCCGATCGACTGGCCGAACGCCTTGCGGTCGCGCGAGTATTCCAGCGTCGCCTCGTACGCGGCGCGCGCCAAGCCCACCGCTTGCGAAGCGATGCCGATACGGCCGGCGTCCAGCACGCCCATCGCGATCTTGAAGCCGTGGCCTTCCTCGCCGATCACTTCATCGGGTTGCGCGACGTAATCGTCGAACTCGATTTCGCAAGTCGCCGAAGCGCGGATGCCGAGCTTGGGCTCGGTCTTGCCGCGGCCGAAGCCCTTGCGCGAAGTATCGACCATGAACGCGGTGATGCCACGCGAATGCTTTTCGGGATCGCTCATCGCGAACAGCAGGATGTATTTCGCAACGGGCCCCGACGTGATCCAGCTCTTCTTGCCATTGACCACGAAACTGCCGTCCGCCTGCTTCACTGCGCGGCAACGCATCGCGGTGGCATCGGAACCGGACTGCGGCTCGGTCAGCGCGAAGGCACCAATGGCTTCACCCGACGCGATCGGCGCCACGTATTTGTGTTTCTGTTCCTCGCTGCCGAACTTCAGAAGACCATTGCAATAAAGCGTGTTGTTGACGCTCATGATGGTCGAATGCGCGCAATCGGCCGCCGCGATTTCGATCATCGCCAGCACGTAACTGATCGAATCCATCCCCGCACCGCCGTATTCGGCCGGCACCTCGATGCCCATCAGGCCGAGCTTGCCCATTTCGCGGATGTTGTCGAGCGGGAACTGGCCCGATTTGTCGAAATCGGCCGCCACCGGCGCGATGCGCTTCTGCGCGAACTCGCGGGCGATCGACTGGATCTGCAACTGCTCTTCGGAAAAATTGAAATCCATCGCGACACCTCTGTCTGTCGTGCATCGCACCGATGGTTGGCGCGACAACCCAACTTGACATCATACCGCCACCGGGCGCTTCGCTTTAATTTATCTCTTCATCCTGATATAAAGATGGAATGCTTGATCTGGTTTCCGCCACCGCGTTGCTGCGCGTGTTGTCCGACCCTACCCGGGTGCGGCTGCTGGCGCTGCTGCGGCGCGAAGAACTGACCGTCGCCGAACTTTCGTCGGTGTTGCGGCTTGCGCAGCCTCGGGTATCCACGCACCTCGCCAAGCTCAAGGAAACGGGGCTGGTGCGCGACCGGCGTGCGGGCGTATCGGCCTATTACCGGTTCAATGAAAGCGGTTTCGACGGCGCGGCCGATTTGCTGCGCGCGCTGGAAGACGGCGTCGACGACGCGATGCTGGATGCCGATGCGCAGCGCCTGCCGTCGGTGCTGGCGGCGCGCGCGCGCGCGCGCGGCTGGGCCGACAGCGTGGCCGGCGACATGGAGCGCCACTATTCACCGGGGCGCACTTGGGAAACCCTCGCGCGCACTTTGCTGCAGTTGCTCGAAACCGGCGACGTGCTGGACATCGCCTCGGGCGACGGCGTGCTGGCCGAGCTGCTGGCGCCGCACGCACACTCCATCGTGTGCGTGGATTCCAGCCCCAACGTGGTCACGGCTGCGCGCAAGCGTCTGAAGGCCTTCCGCAACGTCGAAGTCGTCGAAGGCGACATGCACGCGCTGAGGCTCACCAACCGCAAATTCGATCTCGTCCTGATGATGCATGCGCTCACCTACAGCGATCGGCCGCAGCAGGCCATCGCCGAAGCGGCGCGCGTATTGAAACCGGCCGGCCGGCTGCTGGCGGCCACGCTTTCGAAACATGCACATCGCGCAGCGGTCGCGCCGTTCGATCACAAGAACCTCGGCTTCAGGCGCGAAGACCTGGCCGTTTTTGCGCGCAAGGCGGGGCTTGAAGTCCTGCACTGCGAGCGCATTTCGCGCGAAGCACGTTCGCCCCATTTCGAAGTGTTGAGCCTGCTGGCCAGAAAACCATGAACCAGAACCTGCCTTACCTCCGTCCCGACCGCGTCGAAAAGCTTGAAGCCGCGCTCGCCGAACGCATCCTCGTGCTCGACGGCGCGATGGGCACCATGCTGCAGCGGCACGAGCTGGACGAAGCCGGTTACCGCGGCGAGCGCTTCGCGCACGGCTGCGACGCGGGCCACGCACACGAACATGCAGGCGAAAACGCCGATGCCGGTGGCTGCGAGCGCGACCTCAAGGGCGACAACGACCTGTTGTCGCTGACCCATCCGGAAATCATTCACGACATCCACGCCGCGTATCTCGATGCAGGCGCGGACTTTGTCGAAACCAACACCTTCAACTCCACCTCGATCAGCCAGGCCGATTACGCACTGCAGCATCTCGTGCCTGAATTGAATCGCAATGGTGCAAGGCTGGCTCGCGCCGCGTGCGACGAAGTCGAGCGCAAGACCCCGGATCGTCCGCGCTTCGCGATCGGAGTGCTGGGTCCGACCAGCCGCACCGCATCGCTGTCGCCGGACGTCAACAACCCCGGTTTTCGCAACGTCGATTTCGACGAACTGGAAAGTGCCTATGCGGATGCCACGCGCGGCCTCATCGAAGGCGGCGTTGACATCGTGATGGTGGAAACCATTTTCGACACCTTGAATGCGAAGGCCGCGCTGTCCGGCATCGCGCGCGTGTTCGACGAACGCGGCGGCCGCTTGCCGGTCATGATTTCCGGCACCATCACCGACCGTTCCGGCCGCACGCTTTCTGGGCAAACCGCCGAGGCATTCTGGTATTCGGTCGCACACGCGCGGCCGCTTTCCGTCGGACTCAACTGCGCGCTGGGCGCGAAGGATCTGCGCCAGCACATCGAGGCACTGGCGCGCGTTGCCGACTGTGCCGTCAGCGCGCACCCGAATGCGGGCCTGCCGAACGCGCTGGGCGGCTATGACGAAACGCCCGAGGAAATGGCGAAAACTCTGGGCGAATTCGCGCGCGACGGGCTGCTCAATATCGTCGGTGGTTGCTGCGGCACCACGCCCGAGCACATCGCCGCGATCGCCGAAGCCGTGCGCAACGTGGCACCGCGCGAGTTGGCCGCAGCTGCACGAGCTGCTTGATGCTTTTGTTCGTCATCCCGCGAAAGCGGGGATCCAGTGACTTGCCTGATCGCCAGTCAACGACACTGGATTCCGGGTTCCGCACTGCGTGCGGCTCCGGAATGACGATTCTCGAAATGGATCGCTCATGAATACTCGCCCCCGCTACACCCGCCTTTCCGGCCTCGAACCGCTGGTCATCACGCCCGAGACGCTGTTCGTGAACATTGGCGAGCGCACCAACGTCACCGGCTCGGCCAAGTTCAAGAAGCTGATCAAGGAAGACCGCTACGACGAGGCGGTCGAAGTCGCGCGCCAGCAGGTCGAGAGCGGCGCGCAGATCCTCGACGTCAACATGGACGAGGGCCTGCTCGATTCCGAGGCGGCGATGGTCAAGTTCCTGCGCCTGATCGCGGCCGAACCCGACATCGCGCGCATCCCGGTAATGGTCGATTCGTCCAAGTGGAGCGTGATCGAGGCGGGCCTGAAATGCCTGCAGGGCAAGGGCGTGGTCAATTCGATCTCGCTGAAGGAAGGCGAGGAAAAGTTCCTCGATGAAGCCCGCAAGGTCCTGCGCTACGGCGCCGCCACGGTGGTGATGGCGTTCGATGAACAGGGCCAGGCCGATTCGGTCGAACGCCGCCTCGAAATCTGCGAGCGCTCGTACAAGCTACTGACCGAAAAGATCGGCTTCCCGCCCGAAGACATCATTTTCGATTCCAACATCTTCCCGATCGCCACCGGCATCGAGGAACACGCCAACAACGCGGTCGACTTCATCGAAGCCGCGAAGGCATTGAAGAAGCGCTTCCCGCACTCGCACCTCTCGGGTGGCGTGTCGAACGTGTCGTTCTCGTTTCGCGGCAACAACCGGGTGCGCGAAGCGATCCACTGCGTGTTCCTGTACCACGCCATCAAGGCCGGCATGGACATGGGCATCGTCAACGCCGGCCAGCTCGCGATCTACGACGACCTCGACCCGGAACTGCGTGAGCGCGTCGAGGACGTGGTGCTGAACCGCCGCCCGGACGCCACCGAACGCCTGATGGAAATCGCCGAGCGGCACAAGGGCGGATCGCAGGAGAAGGACGACAGCAACAGGTTGGCGTGGCGTGAACTGCCGGTCGCCAAACGAATGGAGCACGCGCTGGTGCACGGCATCGACCAGTTCGTGGTCGAGGACACCGAGGAAGTCCGCAAGACCGTCACGCGCACGCTGGACGTTATCGAAGGCCCGCTGATGGACGGCATGAACGTGGTCGGCGACCTGTTCGGCGCGGGCAAGATGTTCCTGCCGCAGGTGGTGAAGTCCGCGCGCGTGATGAAAAAGGCCGTGGCCTACCTGCTGCCGTTCATGGAAGAAGAAAAGAAGCTGAGCGGCGACACCCAGAAATCCAATGGCAAGATCGTGATGGCGACCGTCAAGGGCGACGTGCACGACATCGGCAAGAACATCGTGGGCGTGGTGCTGGCCTGCAACAACTTCGAGGTGATCGACCTCGGGGTGATGGTGCCGGCGCAGAAGATCCTCGACACCGCAATCACGGAGCACGCCGACATGATCGGCGTGTCGGGCCTGATCACGCCGTCGCTGGAGGAAATGGCCAACGTGGCCAAGGAAATGAAGCGCCGCGACTTCCACATTCCGTTGCTGATCGGTGGCGCCACCACCTCGCGCGCGCATACCGCCATCAAGATCGAACCCAACTACGAAACCGCCTGCGTGTGGGTGAAGGACGCCTCGCGCGCGGTGGGCGTGGCGCAATCGCTGGTATCAAAGGAATTGGTGAATGGTTTCCTCGCCAAGGTACGCAGCGAATACGCCGAGGTGCGCGAACGCCACCGGAACCGCGGCCCGGCCAAGCGGCTGATATCACTGAAGGCCGCGCGCGCCAACGGTGCGAATTTCGATTGGAAAAACTACACCCCACCCGTGCCGAACAAACCCGGCATCACGGTAATCGACGACATTCCGATCCCCGAACTCCTGAAGGTCGCCGACTGGACGCCGTTCTTCCAGGCGTGGGAACTGCATGGCCACTATCCCGCGATCCTCAGTGATCCTGTGGTCGGTCCACAGGCTACCGAACTGTTCGACGATGCACAGAAGATCCTGAAGCAGATCATCGACGAGAAGTGGCTGCGGGCGAAGGCCGTGATCGGGTTCTGGCCGGTGTCGCGCATCGGTGATGACCTGGAACTCACTCTCCCCTCTCCCGATCACGTTCTTTCCCCTCTTCCCTCGGGAGAGGGGAAAATCGTGCTGCATCACCTCCGTCAGCAGGCCGACAAGCCGGTCGAACGCCCGAATCTTTGCCTCGCCGATTTCATCGCGCCGAAGGAAACGGGTGTGCAGGACTGGATCGGCGGCTTCGCAGTCACTGCCGGGCTCGGCATTGAGGAGCACCTCGAACGCTTCAGGAAAGACAATGACGATTACTCGGCCATCATCCTGAAGGCGCTGGCCGATCGCATGGCCGAGGCGCTCGCGGAATGGACGCATCGTGAAGTCCGCACGAAGTACTGGGGCTTCGCCCCCGACGAGAACCTCGGCAACGAGGACCTGATCGCCGAAAAATGGCGTGGCATCCGCCCGGCGCCCGGTTATCCCGCCTGCCCCGACCACACCGAGAAGGCCACCCTGTTCCGCCTGCTGGATGCGACGAACAACGCGAACATCGAACTCACCGAAGGTTTCTCGATGTATCCCGCCGCCGCGGTATCCGGCTGGTACTTCAGCCATCCCGACAGCCAATACTTCGTGGTCGGCAAGCTCACGAAAGACCAGATCGAGGATTACGCAGAGCGCAAAGGCTGGACGCTGGCCGAAGCCGAGCGCTGGCTTTCGGCCAACCTCGATTACGATCCGGACTGAACGGACGGGGCGGCGCCGCGCAGGGCGTGCGCAGCGCCGCCGAACTCAGAGCGTCGCGCCGCCCATCGCCGCATGGAGAAACGAGGCGCCGATCGTGAAAAAGAACACCAGCCAAAGCACGAAAATCACCGCGGCCAGTATCAAGGCCGCGCGGCAGTAATTCTGCTTGCTGGGGTGGGTGCTGCCGGAAAAGCCCCACACGAACAACATCACGATTCCCACAATCGGAATCGCCAACACGATCAAGGTGATGATCCAGTCGCCCAGAGAAACCGGCGACGCCTCACGTGCGGAAAGCTGTGCGTTCATGCCCCTCTCCTGCTCAAGTGATGGCGGATGCGCCGGCAAGCCTCCGTCGAATGCAGCGGCGTCGACAGCCGACCGTTTTCGATCCCCGTGCCGCGCCTTGCGGCTGGCCGATCGTAGCCCACCATTGCCCCGGCTGCATGTGCCCCCAGCCGCCGTCAGGTCGCGGCACCGCCCGCCTTTTCCTGCTCGCGATGACGCAGGTGCACGCTGACGTTGTACAGCGCCACGAACATCGGAAACAGGTTCGAGATGATGCCCACCGAATCATTCTTGCCGAAAATGAAATAGGCCAGCAGCAGGATGCTTCCGCAGACGGACATGTACCAGAACAGCATCGGCATCACGACCTTGCGGTGTTTCCTCGTCGCGTAGAGCTGCACGAACCAGCGCGAGGCGAAAACAGCGGTGCCGAGAAACCCGACCACTTTCCAGGGCGTGAGTTGGAAGTTGGTGAAGGCGTGCAGAACGTGTTCCATGGCGAGTGTCCAGCTTCCGGTGAGTCCGGGAATTGTAACAACCGCCGATTGACCGAAACCGGTGCCGCCCGTAAACTCGCGCGTTCGCATCAGGCGCTGGGCGGTTAGCTCAGCGGTAGAGCACTGCCTTCACACGGCAGGTGTCGCAGGTTCGATCCCTGCACCGCCCACCAGCATCCAGCATTGCAAAAGGCCGATTCCCCGGAATCGGTCTTTTGTTTTTCCGGTTGCCGCACGCCGCGCATGCACCACCGTTCGGCGTGCCGAATCACGCTGCTTTCACGTGGCGGGGGCTAAATCCTGTGCTGGTGGCACGCAGGATGCAATGGATGGCCGAGTCCGACGCCGACTGGGAACATACGCCCGACAGCGAGATCCATCTCAAGGGTTCATGGACCCTGCTGTTGGCTGCGGACCGGCGGCGGCGCCTCGCGCGGGAACTCGGTCAACTCCATGCGCCCCGCCGCTATCGTTGGAACCTGCAGCACGTGGCCGCGCTGGACAGTGCGGGCGCGCGCCTGCTGTGGGACGTGTGGGGCCACCAACTGCCGGAGCAACTCGATTGCCAGGAACACCAGCGGCACTGGTTCCGCTGGCTGGCCGACACCCATTTTCCCGACCCGCCGATCGCGCATCCGATCGATGAAGCGATCGACCGGGCCAGCCGGAGCGCGCTCGGCTTTCTCAAGGTCGCCGGCGGCATTCTTCTGCTGATCGGCCAGTTGATGGTGGACGTCGCCAATTGCGTGCGCCATCCGCGCGTGATTCCCTGGAAGGAAATCACCGCGGCGATCTATCGCATCGGCGCGACGTCGATGCTGCTGCTGGGTTGCGTGGGTTTCCTGATCGGCGTGGTGATGACCATACAGATCGGCATGGCGCTGCAACAGTTTGGCGCGCAATCGATGATCGTCGGGATGATGGGGCTGGCCGTGCTGCGCGAGCTGGGGCCGGTGATCTGCGGCTTGATCCTGGCAGGTCGCTCGGGTTCGGCGATGACGGCCGGCATCGGCGCAATGCATCTCACTGGCGAATACAACGCGTTGCGCGCGTTTGGATCGTCGCCCAGTCTGCGCCTGGCGTTCCCGCAAGTGGTCGGCGCCTGCATCAGTCTGCCGCTGCTGGTGGTGTGGACGGATTTCGCGGCGCTGGTGGGAGGCGCGGTGACCGCGCAGTCCGACCTCGGCGTCGGCTACCGACAGTTCATGGCGCAGTTGCCGGCGCAGGTGCAGATCGTGAACTTCTGGATCGGGCTCGCCAAGGGCGCGCTGTTCGGATTCACGATCGCAGTGGTCGGCTGCTATTTCGGCATGCACACATCGCCCGACACCGGCTCACTAAGCCGCAATACCACGCTGTCGGTCGTGACCAGCCTGACCCTGATCCTGCTGTTCGATGCCAGCGCGGGCGCGCTGCTCACAAACGTCGGACTGTTGTGAGGCCGTCGATGAACGCCGCGGATGCCGAACCCGACGCAACGATCATCAAGGTGGAGAACCTGCACTCGCGGCTCGGCGGCCAGCCGATCCACCGCGGCGTCGATCTGGAAGTCACGCGCGGGGAATTGATGACCGTGATCGGCGCGTCCGGTTCGGGCAAGACCACGTTGTTGCAGCAGATCATCGGCCTGCAGCAACCGGACCAGGGCTCGATCCGGGTTCTGGGCCAGTCGCTCGACGATCTCGAAGTCTGGGAAGCGCGCCTGCTGCGACGGCGCTGGGGCGTGCTGTTCCAGCAGGCGGCGCTGTTCAGCGCGATGAGCGTCTACGACAACCTTGCTTTTCCGGTGCGCGAGCTGCGCAAGGAGGGCATCCATGTGGACGAGGATGCGCTGCGCGATGGCATCGCGCTGAAGCTGCACATGGTCGGCCTTGCCCCGGAAGATGCGTGGAAATATCCGTACGAGCTTTCCGGCGGCATGGCCAAGCGCGCAGCGCTGGCACGCGCATTGATGCTGGAAGCGGAACTGCTGTTCCTGGACGAGCCGACTTCCGGCCTCGATCCCGGTTCCGCCTCGGAATTCGACACCCTGCTCGCCGAACTGCACAAGGAATTGCACCTGACCGCCATGATGATCACGCACGACATCTACAGCGTGGCCGCGCTGAGCGACCGCATCGCGGTACTGGCGGACGGCAAGCTGATCACCGTCGGTACGCTGGAGGAAGTCGCGCACTTCGACCATCCGTTCATCACCGATTTCTTCCGCGAACGCAAGGGCGAGGATCGCCTGCAGTCGCTGGCTGCCGGCAGGGCGCAGTGAGCCATGGAAAACCGCGCCCATGCGATCGTCGCCGTTGTCTTCCTGCTGGTGTTTTTGGCGGGCGCGATCCTGGTCTATTACTGGCTGGCCGATCGCCCCGACGAACCGCTCGCATACGAAATCGTTACCAGCCAATCGGTCGGCGGGCTGGCCGAGCAGTCGGACGTCCGCTTCAAGGGACTGCTGGTCGGTCACGTCGCGAAACTCGGGTTCGATCCGGACGACCGCTCGCGCGTGGTGATGCACCTGCAACTCAAGCGCGATGCGTATGTCACCCACGCGACCTACGCGGTGGTGGCCATGCAGGGACTGACCGGCGGCAGCGTGCTGGAGCTCAAGCTCGGCAAGGGCAGCCGCGCGCCGCTCGCGACCAGCGACAAGCATCCCGCGCAGATTCCGATGCACCAGAGCCTGCTGGATTTTCTTGCAAGCTCCGCGCGCAAGGACATGCAGGATCTCCAGGACGTGCTGGCCAGCGCGCGCAAGGTACTCGACAGCGACAATCGCCAGCACATTGCGGCGTCGCTGCAGCAGATCGACACCGCCACCCGCAAACTCGCCGTCATCGAAGCGCAACTGCCGGCGCTGCTGGACAACGTGCAGCGCAGCGTGGTGCAAAGCCATGCGTTGATCGCGCACGCCGACGCGCTCGTGCGTGATGCGCAGACGCCGGTGCGCAATGCCGCGAAGCTCGAGGCCTCCATCCAGGCGCTTGCCGAATCGAGCAGGCAACTGAGCGACAAGTTGAACAGCCAGACCGTACCGAACGTCGACACGCTCAGCGAAAGCCTGCTGCGCACGTCGCGGCAACTGGATGAGGTACTGGGCGAACTGAAGGCCAAACCGCAAAGCCTGATTTTCGGCCCGCCGCGCCATCCGCCCGGACCAGGCGAACCGGGCTTCAACGGCGGCCACGACAAGGATCACCCATGACCCGGAATTGGTTCGCGTTGGGCGCTTGCCTGTTGATGCTGGCCGGCTGCGCGCACTTTTCTTCACGCCAGAGCTTTCCGAAACACTACACGCTGACGGGTTCGTCGGCACCGGCGCAGCAAGCGTCGAGCTCGACATCCCGACAGGCGACACTGCAAGTCGCGCGCATCGCCGTGGCGCCCTGGCTGCAAGGCACGGTGCTGTATTACCGGCTCGATTATCGCCACGACGATCGCATTGCCGCATACGCACAATCGGATTGGGTGTCACCACCCGCGCAGTTGCTGGCGCAGATCATCCGGAACGCGATCGCACGCGATGGCGGATGGCGCGTGGTGACCGGCCCCGCAGGTCCCGCGGTCACGGATTTCAGCCTGCACATCGGGCTGGACGATTTCAGCCAGGCTTTCGCGAGCCCCGGGCAAAGCCGGGGCGTGCTGGATGCCACTGCAACGCTCGTCGACAACCGCAATGGCAACGCGATCGCGCAAAAGCATTTTCACGTGGACGCGCCGGCACCGAGCGCGGATGCCCAAGGTGGCGTGAGCGCGTTGAACCATGCGACGTTGCAGTTCACCGCTGAGCTGGAGCGATGGCTGCGCACGGCTCCCGCGACACGAAGTGAATTCCCATAGGTTGGGTTGCTCCCGCATTCATCCGGGAGAAGCCCAACGATTTCTTCGCATGTCGTTGTGGTTCACCGATGAAGCTGGCTCAGCCCAACCTGCACAGCGCCGAAAATCCCTGTCAGCCGGCCTGTTTTCTGCGTGGCGCCAGTTCCTGCATCAATTCCTTCTTGCGGGTCTCGAGCTGCTCGCCCAGCGCTTTCAGTTCGTCTTCGGGGAAGATTTTCCGCGCGCGCTTGAACATTTCGTCCTCTTCCTCGTCGGCGTGGTGCTCGATGAGTTCCTTCAGCACCTTGGCGCGACCGCTGAACTTTTCCGAATCGACGGGCGTCTTCTGCAGATCCGGCAGCACGAGATCTCCGGCTGCGCGGTGCTCCTCCAGCGCCTCGAAATAGATCTTTTCGTTTTCGGAATCCTCGCGCGCCTGCCGGAAAGCCGGATAGAAGATCTCTTCCTCGATGGTGGTGTGGATCTTCAATTCGAGCGCGATCTTCTGCAGCAGCTCGGTGCGGCTTTTGGTGGCGCGCTCGCTGGTTTCGGCGAGTTCCTTCAGCAGCTTGCGAACCTTCTCGTGGTCCTGCGTGAGCAATTTGGTAGCGTCCATGCTGTTCGACTCCAGTACGGGCAAATGCAAGGGAGGGTGACGATCAACGGGTTGGCACTACCGGCGGCGTCCGAAAATGAGTGAAACGATGAACAGGATGATGAAGATCACGAACAGTATCTTCGCGATGCCCGCGGCGAGGCCGGCGACGCCGAAGAATCCGAAGAAACCCGCGATCAATGCGATGATCAGAAAAACGATGGCGTAATAAAGCATGGTGTGCTCCTTTGTGCGCCCTGCTTGCCGACGGTCGAGGCTGGAACTCCAGCCTCGTGCATGCGATGCAGCGAAACGTTCATCCGATGCTTTTGACTCTCCTGGAGCGAAGAAGACCCCGGGCAGTTGTGTCCATGTGCTGCCCGGGGTGAACCCGGCCTCGCTTCATGCTTGGCCGGGCTTTCGGGCCGGGATTGCGTGGGTCGCAGCCGGTCCGATGCGGATCCATCCGTGGTTCCGCGGGAAGCGCCGAGGGAGAACGACGCTTCCAGTCCTTTGCCGCGCGGTGTTTGGGGGAGACACCGCGACAGTCCGGCGATCAAATATCCCTTTCGAAAGCCCGCAACTGTTCCTTGGCTTCATCCTTGGCAATGCCATACCGCTCCTGAATCTTGCCGGTCAGGTAATCCGTGTTGCCCTCCGCGACGTCCAGGTCGTCATCGGTCAATTTGCCCCAGCGCGTCTTCAACTTGCCGCGCAGTTGCTTCCACTGTCCCTCGATCTTGTCCTGGTTCATTGCGCTGCTCCTTGTTTGATTCTTGTCCGTTTGCCCCGCCTCGGTATGCAGGGCCGATGTGAAACCGTTTCTACAATTCACTTTCGAATTCGTACACCTGCAGGAAGGCCTCGCGGCGATCGACGCCGTAACGGTGCTGCAGCCGTTCGGCGAGATACTCCGCGCTGCCACCCGCGTAACGCACGTCCTCGTTGGTCAGCTTGCGCCAACGCCGCCGCAACCGGTCGGGGATGTGCTCCCACTGTTCCATGATCCGGTCGTTGCTCAGCCATGCCGGAGCGGTCGCCAGCTCCTCCACGATTCCATTGCTGTTCATTGCGGCCTCCTTCAAGCACATCGGTTGCGTCGAAAACGGCATCACGGCACCGCGACGGGAAGACGAACCCAGAAAACGGCCCCGCTCGGCGATTCGTCCAGCCCGACGGAACCGTCATAGGCCGCGGCGATCTGCGTGGCGATGGCCAGCCCAAGCCCGCTGTGTTCAGCCGGATCGGATGTCACGAACGAATCGAACAACGTGTCCGGCCGCAAATTCACGCCGGGCCCGTCGTCGCGAAAGCCGATGCGTATCGCACCGCGTTCGGGGTCACGGCTGGCGGACACCGCGATGTTGCGCGCGCCGAACTGGAATGCGTTGTCGAGGATCTCGACGAACAGCCGCTTCAGCGCATCGGCCTGGCCGTGCACCAGCGGAAGATCGGCCTCGCAATCGACGCGCACTTCGCCAAGGTCGGTGCAGGCCGCGGCGCAGGACGCGAGCAATGCCGCCACGTCCACGCCATCCAGCGAATCGGGCACACGCAGCGTGGCGAGATTGCGGCCGTCGCGCACCAGCCGTGCGGCCCGCGCGCACTCATCCTCGACGCGGTCCAGCGAGGTCTTGGCTTCCTCCAGTCGCCCCTGGGTGATCAGCAGGTTGGCGAGCTGCGAGGCCGCCATCACCGAATTGAGCGAATTGGAAATGGCGTGCACCATCGAGCCCAGGATCTCCTCCAGGGTTTCAATCGTCGCCTGTTCACTGTGGTTGCCATCGTGCGCCTTGGCGCCGGCACCGGTCGGGTGATCGTCGCTTTCCATCGGACCTCCAGGGTGTGGCCGGCGACCGTTTTGTACCACCGCGACACCGATTGTGTTCATTGGATCATTCTCCTTGCAGGTCCAGCCATTCCACGATCACCCCGGCACCTGCGGCCAGCGTTTCGATGCGGCCGTGAACATGGTCATAGGCAATGGAGTTGGAAATATGGATTTGCACGTCCTGCGCTTCCGCGTTGCCTTCTTCCGACGGCAACCCGAGCGAACTGGCGTCGTCGCCCTGCCCCGGCAAGCCGATCGAGCCGGAATCATCGCTCTGCCCGGGCACGTCCAGCCCCAGTTCGACCACGCCTTCCACGTCGGGCATGGCGCGCAGCGCGGCGAGCACCGCGCCGATGCCGGTTTCATCGCCCGTCAATCGCACTGACAAATCCTCCGGCATGGCTGCTCCTCGATGTTGCGGTGATGCGGATGTGCGTTGCAGGTCGGTCATTGCGTTCGAAAGGTCAATGCGGGCAGGCCACGGATCGCAGCAGCACGCGGGTGGAATCGGTTTCCTCCGCATCCGCCACGTTGCTGAGTGAAATGAAACCGACCAGCCGCTTGTTGCGGTTGACCACCGGCAACCGGCGGATTTCCAAATCCGCCATGTTCGATGCCACGTCGTCGACTTCCTGATCGTCGAAGCAGTACTTGACGCCTTCGGTCATCACGTCGCGCACGCGCGTGCCGGAGTCCAGCCCGTCGGCGACGGCGCGGATCGCGAGGTCGCGATCGGTCAACATGCCGACCAGTTTGTCGTCGGCGTGCACGGCCACGCTGCCGACATCCTTCTCGCGCATCAACAGCGCGGCCTCGGCGATGGTCTGTTCCGGGGTGACCAGATAGACGTCTTCGGTCATCACGTCACTGATATTTCTCATGGTTCTGCTCCTTGTAATGGATGCCTTCGTTCTCCGGCACGAAAGTGGCTTGCCGGCCGATGCTTCCCTGCTGGATGCGCATGCAGCGCATCTCGACCAGTGCCATGCACTCCATCGCGACGGTTTCCGCGGCGCGCGAACTGCCGTTGGCGCGCGCCAGTTCCATCGCTTCCAGCAAGCATTCGTCCACCATGTCGGCCGCGCGTTGCTCGGCTGGCGACGCGCCGGAGCAAAGCGTCCGTTCGATCTCCCGCACGCGCGCCAGGCTGTCGGCCATTTCCGCCTGCCAACGCTGGCGCAGGTTGTCGTCTTCGCTGCAACCCAATGCCTTGCACATGTGGCGGATGCGTACGCGCTCGGCTGCCAAGGCGTGCTGCAAATCACCATGCGCTGATGAAGCATGTCTTTCGTCAGACGCGAACGGGCGGGGCGCCAGCTCGATCGCCAACGATCCGGGATTCGTGGTTATCGGGTTGGTGCGCAAATCGGGTTCACCCTGGACGCCAAAAGAGACCACGACTGGGCAGCGGAAAATGATTGGACGCGCGCGGGACCGACTCGTCAGCGATCGCGCATGCGCCAGGCCATGCTCGGGCAGTGTTGGTTCGATGATCATCAAGGTTCTCGGTGCCCTTTTTCTCATCGCTGCCGGCATTTCCGTTGTCGGCGAGTCTGGACCTATCCGATCAAATCCGTTGTGATCGACTTTCCGCCGCCAGTCGCGGCGCGGGTACAGAGCAAGCCCCATGCCAAACCCTTCGCAAATACGAACGGCACATGAACGATTCCACTGGAAACCAATCAGGACGCGGCTTCCGGCATGATCGACCTGCGTCGGCGGGTATCGGATCGCTGCGAAAGCAGGGGTGAACAGGGCGCAGAGTGCGGAAAGGATTTACCAATCGCACGCAAGGTGGAAGTATTTTTCACATCCGCTGCACATTGCCGGGATGCAACCGGGTGCGCCGCGAGAATTCC
>JAICIW010000266.1 GCA_025928735.1 Rhodanobacteraceae bacterium
AGTCACTTGCCGCGGAAGGCGATCGCATCGTCCATTGAATACGCACCCGCGGGCTTGCCCGCCAGCCACACCGCGGCAATGAGCGCACCACGCGCAAAAATCGTGCGGTCGGTCGCGCGATGTGACAGTTCCAGACGCTCGCCGCTCGTGGCAAGCATCGCGATGTGCTCTCCCACGATGTCACCCGCGCGGATCGCGGAGAAACCGATTGCGCCTCCGGGTCGCGCACCGACTTGGCCTTCGCGTGATAACACCGCGACGTCGTCGAAATGCTGCCCGCGCGCATCGGCCGCGGCGCGACCCAGCGCCAAGGCGGTGCCTGAGGGTGCGTCTAGCTTGCGTGCGTGGTGTGCCTCGACGATTTCGAGATCCCAATCCGGTAGTGCCGCGGCAGCGTCGCGCAATGCGCGGGTCAACACCGCGATGCCCAGGCTGAAGTTGGCGGCATGCAGCACGGGAATGGCGCGCACGGCTTCCGTCAACGCGCGCCGCTGCGAATCTCCCAGTCCGGTGGTGCCGGTCACCAGCGCCGTACGCTGAGCCACGCAATGTGCGAGCGCTGCATCGAAACCAGCCGGTGAACTGAAATCGACGACGACGTCCAGCTTCGGCGCGTCGTCCCATTCGCTCGACGCACCGATCGCCGCGACCAATTGGAATCGCGGATCACCGTGCAACAAATCCTGGAGCGCCTGGCCCATGCGGCCATTGGCACCGTTGATGGCTAGACGGGAAGGGTCGCGCATTTCAGAACCAGCGGTTGGGACGCTCTGAAGCTTACAAGGCCGTCATCCCGGCACAAGCCGGGATGACGGCGGAGTAATTTACGCCTCCGGTCCCGAGTCTTGGCTGTCAGCCCGTCATCTTCGCCCAGAACTGTTTCACGCCGTCGACGAACCCGCTGTTGCGCGGCGAGTGTTTTTTCGCTTCTTCGGCGTCGGCGAAGGTGGCTTCGAATTTTTCCAGCAACTCACGCTGAAGTTTGTCGAGCCGCACCGGGGTTTCCACGACCACGGTGCAAAAGAGATCGCCGGTGTGGCGGCTGCGCACGGACTTCACGCCCTGACCGCGCAAACGGAATTCCTGGCCGGTCTGGGTTTCCGGTGGCACCGTGATCGACGTCGCGCCACCGAGGATCGGAACTTCGATGGATGCGCCGAGCGCGGCCTGCGCGAAACGGATGGGCACCTCGCAACGCAAGTCGTCGCCATGGCGCTTGAAGATCGGATGTTCGCGCACGTGGATTTCGACGTACAGGTCGCCGGGCGTCGTGCCGGTGGGACCAGCTTCGCCCTGCCCAGACAAACGGATACGGTCACCATCGTCCACGCCGGCGGGCACTTTCACTTCCAGGCTGCGCTCGTCTTCGAGCCGGCCCTCGCCGTGGCAGTGGTTGCACGGCGTCACCACCATGCGCCCGGCGCCACCGCAATGCGGGCACGTCTGCTGAATCGAAAAGATGCCGTTCTGCATCCGCACGCGGCCGTGACCGCGGCAGGTGGCGCAAGTGGAAAGCTTGCCGTCTTCCGAACCCGTGCCGTTGCAGTGGTGGCAGTTGACCATGGTCGGTACGCGGATCTGCTTGTCGATGCCGGCCACGGCCTCTTCGAGGTCGAGTTCCAGCACATAGCGCAGATCCGAACCGCGCGCCGCGCGCCGGCCGCCGCCGAAGATGTCCGAAAAGATGTCGCCGAAGATGTCGCCCACATCGCCGAACGGTGCGCCGCCGCGGCGCCCGGCGCCGTTCTCGAACGCGGCGTGCCCGTACTGGTCGTACATCGCGCGGCGTTGCGGATCGCCCAGGATTTCCCAGGCTTCCTTGGCTTCCTTGAAGCGCTCCTGCGCTTCGGGATCGCCGGGACATCGGTCAGGATGGTTCTTCATCGCCAACCGGCGAAAAGCCTTTTTCAGTTCCTCGTCGTTTGCCGTGCGTGCGACGCCGAGAACTTCGTAGTAGCAACGTTTCATGTGCGCATTCTTGCTTCGAGACGGCGATCGGGGATGAACCACAGGGCCGCGATCGCGGCGTAGATCACGCAAGACAATATTGGCGCAAAAAATGCCAATGCAATGCCGATCAAATAGCCGACGGGCGAGACGACGACTTTCCAGTCACCCCTGAGCGCTTCCCCGAGCCCGCTTTTTTCGCCGCCATTTGCAGTGATCAATGCACGCAGCAGCGGCACCCACGAGAGCGCCGCGAGCAGCAACACGATGCCGTAAACCGCGGTCGGTACCGGCGCGGGCACGGGGTGCGATTCGTTCAACCAGCTCGTCGTGAACGGGAACAGCGACAGCCAGAACAGGAAAAACAGGTTGGCCCACAACACGCGCCCGCTGACGTGCGAAACCATCTGCAGCATGTGGTGGTGATTGTTCCAGTAGATGCCGACGTACACGAAGCTGAGGACGTAACTCAGGAACACCGGAACGTCCGCGAGCAACGCGCGCCAAGTTGCCTCGTGCGGCAACTTCAACTCCAGCACCATGATCGTGATGATGACCGCGATCACGCCGTCGGTGAACGCCTCCATCCGGCCCTTGTGCATGAGTGCTATGCCAGTCGGCCGCTGCGCGGCCTGTCAGTCGGCAGCTTCGCTGCCTGTAAAGCGCCAGTGCGGTTTCGCTGCGACTTGATCAATCCACCGGGCAACGCAAACAATGCTTCGACTTGCTGCAGCGCGTCGCCACAATCACAGAAGCCGAAATCGCCTGCCAAGCGCAACTGCGTTTCAACCTCCGACAACGAGCCCCGGGCAATGTACAAGAATTGCAAGAACTCGCGCGAACTCCCACGGGCACACCCTTCGGCGATATTCGATGGGACGCGGACGACGGATCGCCGAACCTGGGCAGTCAACCCGAACCGCTCTTCCGCAGGGAAACGGTGCGAGAGGGCATAAACCTCACGCGCCAGTTCCATCGCTTGCTGCCAAACGACCAAATCGTGATGTGGTCGAGACACCGGCTCCCCCATTCGCAGCGAGTCGGGACTTGCGCCGACCCGCCACCGTGCTGCCGCTCTGACTTGCTGACTTACTTGCTCACTTACTTACTGGCGCTTACTTTTTTTCGTCGTCCTTGACTTCCGTGAACTCCGCATCCACCACGTCTTCCGGCGACGCACTGCCGCCGCCGGGCGCCTGCTGCGCGCCTGGCTGCGGACCGGCCTGTCCGCCGGCTTGCGCGGCCGCGAACAACGATTGCGCGGCTTCTTCCAGCTTGGCAATGCGCGATTCGATGGCGTCCTTGTCGTCGCCCTTCATCACTTTTTCCAGTTCCGACAGCGCTTCTTCGGTACGGCCGATGATGTCGCCCGCAACCTTGCCGCCATGTTCCTTGATGGCCGAACGGGTGGCATGCACCAACTGGTCGGCCTTGTTGTGCACCTGCACCAGTTCCTGGAATTTCTTGTCTTCCTCGCGGTGGGTTTCAGCATCCGAAACCATGCGCTGGATTTCGTCCTCGGACAGACCGGAGCCCGCCTTGATTTCGATGCGCTGTTCCTTGCCGGTGTTCTTGTCCTTGGCGGTGACATGCAGGATGCCGTTGGCGTCGATGTCGAACGACACCTCGATCTGCGGCATGCCGCGCGGCGAGGGCTGGATGCCGGCGAGATCAAACTTCGCGAGCGATTTGTTGAAGCGCGCCTGATCGCGCTCGCCCTGCAACACGTGCACCGTCACCGCACTCTGGTTGTCCTCGGCGGTGGAGAAGGTCTGCGAGGCCTTGGTCGGGATCGTGGTGTTCTTGTCGATCAGCTTGGTCATCACGCCGCCCAGCGTCTCGATGCCCAGCGACAGCGGGGTGACGTCGAGCAGCAGCAC
>JAICIW010000397.1 GCA_025928735.1 Rhodanobacteraceae bacterium
CTGCGCGTGCATTTCCACAGGTTCGTGCTCGATGTGCACGCCGGACTGCGCGCGCAGGGCGAAGTGCGCGATCCGCTGCCGGGGGTTGCGGCCGACATCGCGGCGCGCACGCGGGCGCTGTGCCTCGACGAGTTCATGGTCACCGACATCGGTGACGCGATGATCCTCGACGGCCTGTTGCGTGCGTTGTTCGACCGCGGCGTGGCGCTGGTCGCGACTTCCAACACGCCGCCGCGCGATCTCTACAAGGACGGCCTGCAGCGCGACCGTTTCCTGCCTGCGATCGACCTGCTCGAAACGCATTGCGAAGTGCTGGAATTGGCTTCGCCGCACGACTGGCGCCTGCGCGCGTTGACCCGCGCGCCGGTTTACCTGACGCCCGACGATGCGCATGCGGAAGCGGCGCTGGCCCGCCTGTTCAATGAGCTGGCGCAGGGGCCAGTGCAAGAAGACATCGCGTTGCACATCAACGATCGCATGTTCCGCGCGCGCCGCGTCTGCACGCAGGCGGCCTGGTTCGATTTTGCCGCGCTGTGTGACGGGCCGTACGGGTCGGCCGATTACATCGAGCTTGCGCAGACGTATCCGGCGATCCTGATTTCCGGACTGCCGCAGTTCACCCCGTTCAACGAAGATGCCGCGCAACGCTTCGTGCACCTGATCGACGAGCTGTACGATCGTCGCGTGAAGCTGGCCATCGCCGCGCAGGCGCCGACGGTGGATCTGTATGATGGCAAGCGCCTGCGGCTGGAATTCGCGCGTACCACCAGCCGGCTGATCGAGATGCAGAGCCGGGAATATCTGGCGACGGGGCATACGCGGGGTGATCGTCCCTGATCACCGTGTTGTCGGATGCCGGTGCTTCGATGTCGAAACGTGCGCACCTCGTTCGTCGTCAAGACAAACCCCGACAATGGCGCGCCCGTGACAACTGTCATCCGCAAACTCATGACATCCAGCCCTTCCGCGACGGATGCTGCGCTTGCACAATGCGCAAGTCAAAATTACAATACCGCACAGTTCAGTTATATGAACTGCCGTTCGGCGCCTTTCTACATCCATCAGACCGTTCGTCTGCCTGAATGATGCATTCCATGATTCCAATGAAGTCCGCAGTCCTGCGGACCGCGGTGACGATGGTCGTGTTTACGCTGGCCGGTTGTGCCGTGGGCCCGAATTTCCGGGAACCGGCCGCCCCGCAGGTCGATCGCTACACGACCTCGTCGCTGCCTGCCTCCACCGCCTCCGCGGATGCGGCCGGTGGCGACGCGCAGCGCTTCCTGGAGGGCGAAAACGTACCGCAGCGCTGGTGGACCACGTTCGGCAATGCCGAACTGGATCGCCGCGTGCACCAAGCCTTCCAGCACAGCCCGTCGATCTCGGCCGCGCAAGCCGCCTTGCGCCAGGCCGAGGAAACCGCCAAGGCCGCACGCGGCAGCCTGTTCCCATCGGTGGACGCGAACATCGGCGCCACCCGCGCCAAAGAGCCCGCCGCGCAATCGGCCACCGGCAAGGCGCTCGGCCCCTTCACGGTCTACAACGCCGGCGTCAGCGTCGGCTACGTGTTCGACATCTTCGGCGGCGTCCGTCGCGGCATCGAGGCGCAGCAGGCCCAAGCCGACATCAGTCGTGCGCAACTCGACGCAACCTATCTGACGCTCGCGGCCAACGTCATCACCGCCTCGCTGCAGGAAGCCTCGTTGCGCGAACAGGTCAAGGCCACGCACCAGATCGTCGATTCGCTGAAGCAGGAACTCGACATCGCCCAGAAGCAACAGGCGATCGGTGCGAAGTCGTTGTCCGACACGCTGGCCGTGCGTTCGCAATTGGCAGCGACCCAGGCAACCTTGCCGCCGCTGGAGAAACAGCTTTCGGCCACGCAGAACCAGCTCGCGACCTATCTCGGCGTCACGCCAGCGCAGTTGAAATTGCAGCCGGTGACGTTGGCCGCCGTCACGCTGCCTACCGACATTCCGGTCAGCCTGCCCTCGACCGTGGTCGCGCAGCGCCCGGACATTCGCGCCGCCTCGGCGCAGTTGCATGCCGCGACGGCCGCGGTTGGCGTCGCCACCGCCGACATGCTGCCCAAGCTCAGTTTGAACGGCAGCGCCACCAGTCAGTCGC